>NZ_CAKJTR010000258.1:0-3973 GCF_917627355.1 Protofrankia sp. Cj3
TGGCTCCACTGACCCTGCTGACCGCGCTGACCGGACCTGTTGGCGACGTCCTGGCCGTGGCCTTCGGCCCTGACGGCCACACGCTCGCTGGAGCCGGAGCTGACAGCCTGGTAAGGCTGTGGACCGTCTCCGGGCCTGCGGACAGCGGCCTTCCGGAGGTCTTCGGCGCGGCCACGTTCGGGCCGGGCGGTGTCCTGGCCACGGCCGGCAGGGATCACATCCCGCTGCTGTGGGACACGGCGGAGGGCGGCTCGGAGCCGGTGTTCCGTGCGGAGCTGCGGGGGACGCACAGCCCACCGGGGCACGGCCCCGGTACGGCCTTCGGGATGGCGTTCAATGCGGCTGGCACGGTGCTGGCCGCGCCGACCTCCGGCGACACTGTGGGGAAGTGGGACCTGGGCCCGCCCGCCGGCGGTACCACCGGCCCGACCGATCCGATGCCCGGCGTACCCATCCGCCCGGTGCGGGCCGTGGCCTTCAGCGGCACCGGAATCCTCGTGGTGCCCGCTGGGGCGAACGACGTCGGGGTGAACCGCGTCGTCATGGTGGACGCCGCGAGAAAGACGGTCGTCAAAGAGCTGAGATCCATGCACGCGGGGGCTGTCAACGCGGCCGCCGTCCATACCGGAGCGGATGGGCGGATGTCGGTGGCGACCGGCGGCGATGACGGTGTGATCGCCGTGTTGACAACGAAAGACGGAGCGTCGGCAGCGGGAGACAGCGCGTTGACAACGGAAGACAGCCAGCCACGTGTCTTCTACCCCAGGGGCGTCCAGGCGCCGGTCGAGGCGTTGGCGTTCACACCGGACGGGCGCACGCTCGCCAGCGGGAGTGATGACGGCACCGTGGAGCTGTGGGACGTGCGTGCCCGCGTCCCTGTCGCGACCCTTCCCGGCACCAACAACCAGCCGATCGCCGCGTTATCGATCAACCGTGACGGAACGCTGCTGGCTGCCGTGGGCGTCGATGGGCTCATCCATCTGTGGGACCTGCCCAGCCGGACCGCTGTCGCCACGCTGACCGGCCCCGTAGGAACCATGGCGGTGGCTTTCCGGCCCGACGGTGACGGCCGCACGTTTGCCACCGCGGACCAGGACGGCACCCCCGTCCTGTGGGACACCGACCCGGCCCGGGTCCGGGCACGGCTGTGCGCCGGGCCGCTGCCCGCCATCGCCCCCGCGGACTGGTCGGTGATCGTTCCCGGTATGCCCTACCGGCAGGTATGTCGTTGATCATAGGAAGGGTGGCGTATGTCGATCAGCATGAAGCGGTGCCGGCCGGCGCGTGCCCGGATATTGCTTGTGGCCGTGGCCGTTCTGCTCGCCGGATCGGCGTGCTCATCACGTGGCCCCCGACCGGGTATGGATGGCGGTGGGCCCACGACGATCACCTGGTATGCGGGTTCGGTCGACCAGCACCAGAACGACTATCGCCGGATTCTTGTCGACGCATTCGAGAACGCCTACCCGTCGATCAAAGTGAACATCGAATTCGGCACGGTGGACACCGACGTCAACCGAGCCGACCTGCTCCAGCGGCTGCGCGGGCCGGACGGTCCGGACGTCTACATGGGAGACGTCATCTGGCCGGCGGAGTTCGCTCACCAGAACATTGCCCGTAGCCTCGACGACATGTTCGACCGGGCGTTTTGGGAACGTATCGATCCCGGCCTGCTTGCGGCGGCCCGTTACCAGCACAAAATCTTCGCTGTGCCGCTTTTCCAGGATCAGGGAATGCTGTTCTACCGGAAGGATCTGGTGACACCACCGACAACCTGGGAGGAACTTGAAAAGGATGCCGCCGACCGGAACAAAGACAGCACCCCCTATGGCTACCTCTGGCAGGGTGCCGCCTACGAGGGCCTCACCTGTGTCTGGACGGAGATGCTGGCCGATGCCGGGGGCAGCACACTGGACCCGGCCGGACCGCACGCGGCCCTGAACTCCCCGCAGGCGCTACAGGCGCTGAGGTTCCTGCGGGACCTCATCCAACAGGGGATCACGCCGTCGCAGGCGACGAGTTACCAGGAGCCCGACACCACCCAGCTCTTCGCGTCCGGCCAGGCGATGTTTCTCCGCGGCTGGAGCGGCGTGCTGGCCAGGATGGGCGCTCTGAAGGAAAAGGGAAAGGTGGGCGTGGCACCGCTGCCGACGTTCACCGGGCAGGCCGGTCAGGGATTTTCCACCACCGGCGGCTGGAGCCTCTACGTCAACCCGCGCACCCGCAACCTCGACGCTGTCGAAATTTTCATTCGCTGGCTGACCGACGTCCATGCGCAGCGCATTCTCCTCAATCTCTCCCAGATCCCCGTCAACCGGCAGGTACGCGACGAAGCACGCAACGCACCCCCGGAAACTCGTGATGACGCGGTAGTAGCCGGGCTGCAGGCCAGGGTTGTGTCCCGTCCCGCCGGCTGGCCCGCCTACCCCGCCATCAGCCAGGCGGTCTACTCCTCCGTCCAGAGCGTTCTCAGCCAGGGAGCGGACCCGCAGGCGGCCCTGCTGGATGCCAGCACAAAGATCGATAATGCGCTCCGGTAGCGCCGGAACACCTGGCGGGCTTCACGCCGCGGGTCCGGCCGTGGACAGTGGGCAGCGGACGAAGCGGGTGATCTGGCCGGTCAGCGGCCAGGACCGCCGACCGGAGCTGTCCGGGCACCAACCGAGCCCGGCGAGTGTGCTGTCAAGGGTGCGGAGGCTGTCCGGGAAGACCAGGTTGTAGGTGACCAGGTACAGCGCACCGGCGTCCGGACGCGCGGCGAGGAAGGGAGGTATCGAGGCGGCCCAGCCCAGCGGGGGCAGGACCAGGGTGTTCATCTCGGTGACCGGCGTCGTCGGCGCGGTGGGCGCCGGATAACCGTCGTAGTACGACACGTAGTACTGCTGAGCCTTGTACCACTGCCTTTCATCCCATCGCCCGGGGATCACGATCTGGACGTCTCCCGGCCTGGCGGTCCGTTCGCCGGTGGCGACCAGCTCCCGCATGTCCCCCAGCAGCAGGGGGCTGTCCGCGCTGGCTCGGATCTGGCGGATCCGCTGGGCGCTCACCGCCGTGACGGCCAGGGTGGCGGTCATCGCCGTCGCCAGCAGGACGGCCGCGGCGGGGATCACCACCACCGACCGCCACCACCGCCGGGGCCGGCCGGCCTGGCGGATGCGTGACCAGGCGAGGCTGATCAGGGCTGACGCGCCGATACCTGCGATCACGTACAGCAACGGCAGGATGAACAGGTTGGCCCGGACGAATCCGATCGGCCACTGTCCCCGTGCCGCGGCCACCGCGATCAGCAGTAGCGCTCCGCCGAGGGTGACCAGCAGCGCCCGGCCCGCCCGGTCCCGCGCCGCGGCGTACACCCCGATCGTCCAGCACAGGAGCGCCCCCGCGACTACGCAGACATGCAGCCGGTGGTCGGGATCGGTAAGCAGCGGTGACCCTGTGAACGGCGAGCCGAACTGCCCGTCCGGACGGGTCATCGCCGCCGTGAACGCGTCGCGTGGTAACTCCCATCCGGCGCTCCGCAGCTGGGCGACTGCGTTGTCCCGGGTGATGAAGAAATTCCGCCAGTACGGATTCGTGGTCAGATAGCTCTGCGGCAGGACGAACAGCGCGAGATGGAGGGATCCGACAACGCCGACCAGGGCTGATCCGACCACGCGAGCCGGGCGAAGGCGGTGGGCGCGCAGTGCCCGGCCGGCGTCCACCACGTCCACAAGAAGCAGGGGAACAAGGACGAACAGGGACGTGACGGTCATGACGACGCACCCCGCCATGCCCAGCTGCGCCCGCCACGGCGAACCGCCGGAGTCCGCGGCACGGCGCGCGTGCAGCCACAGGTACACCGCGGCCACCGCGCAGGTGGCCTCCGGCAGGTAGGACTTCACCTGCATCCCGTAGACGAGCAGTCCGCCGTTGATCGTCAGCAGGCCGGCGACGATCGTGGCCGCGGGCCGTGACAGCCACCAGCGGCCCAGGG
>NZ_CAKJTR010000258.1:4418-5728 GCF_917627355.1 Protofrankia sp. Cj3
CGACCACCGCCGCATCCAGCCCGGCGAGCACGGCGAATGCCACAAGTGCCCCGGGGATCCCGGCCGTCGGCGGCGCACGGAAACCGTGATCGCGTCGCCTTCGGTCCGCCGGGTCGGTGGCAGGTTGCCGTAAGATCACCGTCACGTCCACAGACGGTCGACCGGCAACACGGAAATCTGGTCGTCAGCGTGATAGCTGCGCTCGCCGAGGTAGAGGACGACGCCCCCGGCGAACCGTGACCCGAGTTTGTCCCGGAGCACCCGCAGGCCACGCAGGTCCTCGCCGGGCACCCGGGACCCGGCCTTGACTTCCACCGCCGCGACACGTCCGTCGTCGGCCTCGATGACGAGGTCGACTTCCTGCCCGCTGCTCGTGCGGAAGTGCGCGGGTTCGACATACGTCTGTGACCAGCCCACCTGCTTGATGACTTCGTTCACGACGAACGTTTCCAGCAGGTGCCCGAACTCGGTGAGGGCCGCCGGGTCGCGGGCGACCAGCCGGCGTTCGGTGAGACCGAGCAGGTAGGCACCCAGCCCGGAGTCGACGAGGTGCACCTTGGGACTGGCCGTGACCCGGCTGTTGAGGGTTCGACCGAATGCCGGCAGCCGATGGACGAGGAACACCGTTTCCAGAAGCTGGATGAAGTCCCCGACAAGATTTTGATCTTGTTTGACCGCCCGAGCGATGTCCGATGCCTTGAGTATCCCGCCGGTACGTGCCGCGAGCTGCCGCAGAATAAGCGGTAGCAGGCCACGCTGCCTGATTCTGCGGATTTCCAGGACGTCCCGTTCGATAACTGTCCGCACGTAGTCCCGGAACCAGCGGCTGCGGGCCGGGCCTTCTGGACGCCCCAGCACCAGCGGGAATCCCCCGGCCAGCACGCGCCGGGTCACGTCGTCCCGGGACAGTGCCGGCGAGCGGATGGCGACCAGCGATTCCGGATCGTCCATCAGCTGGTCGACGAAGGTCGCGGGCTGCTGCTGGCGGCTGGGCAGGCCGTCGTCGAGCGAATAGCTGTCCGGCCGCTCCAGCTCTGCCTGCGCCAGCGGCCACAGGGTGGTGACATGGACGCGGCCCGCCAAGGACTGGGACAGCGTCGGCATCGTGAGATAACGGGTTGACCCGGTGAGGACGAATCGTCCGGGCCGCAGATCGCGGTTCAGTTCCGCCTTGATTGCGTCCAGCAGCGCGGGGACGTGCTGGAACTCGTCGACGAGAACGGGGGACGGCGCCGCGGCGAAGAAGGTCGGGTCGGCGGTGACGGCCTGCCGCGTCGCGAGGTCATCAAGGTCGACGACCTCGCTCTGGT
>NZ_CAKJTR010000259.1:0-3977 GCF_917627355.1 Protofrankia sp. Cj3
TCGTGCAGATCACGGTGCGGATCTCGTGGTCGAAGGCCAGGAACGGGACGAACTCGGCCCAGGCGTTCTCCCAGAGGCGGATGATCGCCGGGTAGCGGCGTCCGAGGTCGGATTCGGCGAACGCGAGGAACTGTTCCAGGGCGGCGGCCTCGGACGGGGCGGTGTAGACGGGTTTGAGCGTGGCCGCGACGGCGGCCCCGTCCTTCTTCGAGGCAGATCGGAAACTGTTCCGCACAAGGTGCACGTTATGCCGACATCGGCATAACGTGCAGCTCCTGCGCAACTAGACCGATCTTCGTGCCCACGCGATCAGTCCACATTCCTCCGCGTGGCACCCTGAGGAATTGCATATTCCTCAGGGTGCCACGCGGAAGTTTTGCGGTTCGAAGGCGTGACAGAAAGGGACCTGTGGCCGGCCGGGGATGACGGGTCGAATCAGCCTGGGTGAAGGACACATCTGTGCCGGAAGCGAACGCCTTGGCCTGCACGTTCGGGCAGCCCTGTGCCATATGCCATGCGGGACGACGGCCGCTCCAGCATGCTCGGTCGGTGACACACGCGGTGGCTCGACGGGAGGCGCGGGTTGGTCCGCGTCCCGCGGTGCTGCGGCCACAGGCGGTGCCTGCTGCCCGCGTCGGGCCGGCCGCGCTGCTGGCGCCGCAACGCCAGGCAGGGAATCGTGCGGTGATCACCGGTCTCGCCGAACAACGGCCGGGGCCGGTTCAGCGATGTGGCTGCGACCTGCGTACGGACCGCGAAGGCACGGAACCAGCCGTAGACGAGACCGTCCAGCGGGTGGCGAACATGCCCCTGGTGGTGCAGCGGGCGAGCCGCTCGGACCTGCTCGTCGCCCTGAAAGCGGCGATCGCGGCCGGTGACTGGCACGATGTCGCCCTGCGGCTCAACGGGTTCAACGCGCCGGACATCCAGCGGCTGGCCGCTGGCCTGTCGGTGGGGCAGACCGCGAGCACGCGGGCGGCGGTCATCCGGTATCTGGCCGGCTGGCCACACGAGCAACCGATCCTCGACAGCCTCGACGCGGGCCGAGCTGATGTCAGCCGGATCGACGACGCCCTCGAGAAGTCAGAGAGTGATCGGACCGCCGCTGTCAACGGGCTGGATGGCGGCATGTCCCGTGTCGACGCCGAGACGGCCGCGGTACTCGCCGAAATCGATGCCCGCAGCGGTCGGAGTGCGCCGGTGAGCCGAGCCCTGGGCCTGCCGCCCGGTGCGCGCCCCCTTGCCTCGGTGCTGCGACCGGACGGGCAGTATGCGTTCGCAGCTACGGTTGGCTTTGTTTCGACTACCGGTTACAGCGTCCCGCAAGGCGTACTGGCTACCGAGGCGCTCGCCGCGCAGGGCACGGCGGCCGCTGAGGGTGTGGTCGCGGCGCAGGGCTTGCGGATGGCTGGGGCAGCCGTCGTGGAGGGCTCAACGCTTGCGAGATCGCTGATCGTCGGGGGAGAGACGATCCTGGCTGTAGAGGCGGGTGGTGCGGTCCCTCCAGAACACCGGGATCAGTTCCTCGCCGCGCTCCCAGTGACGCGGCCAGGATCGCGGCGGGCTCGGCGCCGGGCCCGAGCCCGAGCCTGAGGTCGAGGTCGAGGTCGAGGTCGAGTCTGAGGCCGGCCGGAGCGAGACGGGCGTTCGGAGACAGCCTCGGGTTCTTCATAGGATGGCGATGCCACCCACGCCCCGGAGAGCCCTGATGACCCGATTGAGCCAGTCCGTTGACCGCGTCACCGCCCTGCTGGAGGGCGCGGACCTCGCGGCCGGCGCCACCGTGCGTGAACTGCTGGGCCTGAGCACGCAGCGCCGCGGTCTGGACCTGTCGGATCTCTCCCCGGCCGAGCAGGCCACACTGATCGCCGAGCGCTCCCAGGAGCTGCAGCCCTCGGTCGACGCCCTGGCCGCGCGGATCACCGAGGCCGGGGAGAAGGGGCGGCCGTTCATCGCCAAGTTCGGCATCGACCCGACCGGCCACGAGGTCCACCTGGGCCACGCGGTACCGATGCTCATCCTGAGCCGGTTCCAGCGCATGGGCCACCAGGTGGTGTTCATCGTCGGTGACGTGACCGCCAAGATCGGTGACCCCTCCGGCCGCTCGGACGAGCGCCCCGCGCTGACCGACGAGGACATCGCCCACAATCTCGCCACCTACCGCGAGCAGGTCACGGCTTTCTTCGACTTCACCCGCGCCCAGTTCCGCCACAACGGCGACTGGCTGCGGGACGTCAAGCTGCCCAGGCTGATCGAGATCACCGCCCAGATCCCGGCCTCGATGCCGTTGCAGCGCGACGACTTCCGTAAGCGCCTGGACGCCGGTCAGGGGCTGTCCCTGGCCGAGCTGCTGTACTCGGTGGTCATGGCGCTGGACTCGGTCGAGATCGCCAGCGACCTGGAGGTCGGCGGTATCGACCAGTTCCTCAATATGCAGATGTGCAGGCATGTCATGCACATCTGCGGCCAGCCGCCGGAACTGGTGGTCGCCACCGCGCTGATCGAGGGCACCGATGGCACCGGGGCGAAGATGTCCAAGTCCAAGGGCAACTACGTCCCCCTGGCCGCTCCCGCGGGTGAGATCTTCGGTAAGATCATGTCGGTGCCCGACCGGTTGGTGGAGCCTTACTTCCGGGCACTGAGCGAGTGGCGGGACTCCGAACTGGCCATCGTCGGTGAGCGGCTGGCCGCCGGGTCGCTGCATCCGATGGATCTGAAGAAGATCCTCGCGGGGGAGGTCACCGCGGCTGTCCACGGTGTCGAGGCGGCCATGAAGGCGCGCGAGGAGTTTGCCGCGCGTTTTTCCAGGCGCGTCTTCGGTGAGGTTGACGACCTGCCAACCATCACGGATCTGGGGCAGTCGATCACCGATGCGGTCAGGGCGCTCGGCTTCGCCAAGAGCAACGGCGACGTCCGTCGGGTCGCCCAGCAGGACGGCCTGCGGCTCGTCGTCGAATCCGCGGGCGTTCAGGACCAGCTCCGGCTCACCGCGGACGAGGCCCGCGAACCGCTCGCGACCGTGCTCAAGGACAAGCTCCATGGCCGGGCCGGCGAGTACTACCTCAAGGTCGGCCGTAGGCTCGCCCGCATCGCCGCCGGGTTCTGACGCGATCCCCCCGCAGCCTCCTGGGCGGATCGCCGGTAGTTCGGCTGTGGCTCCGTGGCTCCGTGGCTGGTGTCGCCTTTTCTGGACATCGGCAACTGGTCCTTTTTGACTAGGCGGATGTGACCACTCCTCACGTTCTGTGATAGGCGTCCGTCGCGGAGCGTTTGGCTTGACGAAGGATTCAGGGGCGGCGCAGGGCGGCACAGGGCGGCCGTGACCGACCGGGCGCCGGCCGGGCGACGAGGTCGTAGGAGGCCGGGGTCGTTCCTCGAGCGTTCGTGGCTCGGCATGCCAGGTATGGGATGTGGGCGCGTGCCGCCTCGGGGAAGGCAGCGCCGGGGAATGTGTGTGCCACCGGCGTCGCGGGGGCCGACAGGCGGAGCTCCCGCGGTTACAAAATGTAATGGAGAAGGTTTCCGCGCTGGGGCGGCACTGACATGCTGTGATCAAAGATCGATTCAGTTCGGGCCAGCTCGGACCATCACAGTGGGCCATGCGGGAGTGACACGCGGAAGGCCTTGCCGGTGCCATGACCGCTACGGGAAGCTTCGCTCGGTCACACGAACCACAACTCGCGCCGGGGGTGCGTAGGTGGACGCGTCGCATGCAACGCGACGTGGGAAGGAACTCTGCCTGCAACAAGCGAAACGTTGGGGAGGGGATGCGGCGGCCTCCGGTCAGCGCCAGCCGTTTTATCGGCCGTTCTATCGGCCTTGTTCAAGGTGGCCCGCCGGGGCGCCGGCCTGAAAGTAAAAGCCCTTTTCGGCCGGGCGATCCAGCTCGCGGTGACATATTGGTACAGCTATTCCGCGACGGTACGTGTGCCGTTTTCCGCTGATACGACTGCTGCGACTAATAAGACTTATACGAC
>NZ_CAKJTR010000259.1:4156-5357 GCF_917627355.1 Protofrankia sp. Cj3
CCGCAGCTGAGCCTGGGTACGGCGGCCGCGCGTAATCTGGCGACGGTCACCAAATCCGTGCCCCAGATGCAGGAAATCTCCTCGCGCTGGTTGTTGCGGATACTGCCGTGGGTGCAGGTGGCGGGTGGCGTGTACCGGGTCAACCGTCGGCTCAGTTATCTGGTGGGGGACGGCGTCATCACGTTTGTCTCGACCGGGGCCGATGTCCGGGTTATCCCCCGGGAGCTCGGCGAGTTGCCGCTGTTGCGCGGGTTTGACGACGAGACGGTGCTGCGCGCGCTGGCGGACCGGTTTGTTCAGCGGGAGTTCGCTCCCGGTGACGTGATCGTGGAATCGGGCCAGCCGGCCGACCAGGTGTTCCTCATCGCGCACGGGAAGCTGCACAAGCTCGGTACCGGAAAGTACGGTGACGAGGCCGTGCTGGGCGTGCTGGCCGACGGCGACTATTTTGGCGATCAGGTTCTGGCGGGGCCGCGGGGCAGCTGGGAATTCACGGTCAGGGCCGTGACCGGGTGCACCGTGCTGGCACTCTCACAGCAGGCGTTCCAGGAGCTGGCTGACCAGTCCGCGGAGCTGCGGGCACAGATCGAGGCGTTCCAGAGCCGTTCGGAACTCCCCCAGAACAAGTATGGCGAAGCGTCGATCGCGCTGGCGGCGGGGCATACCGGGGAGCCCGAGCTGCCGGGGACGTTCGTCGATTATGAACTCGCGCCCCGCGAATACGAACTGAGTGTCGCCCAGACCGTGTTGCGGGTGCACAGCCGGGTCGCCGATCTGTACAACGAACCGATAAACCAGCTCGAGCAACAGCTCCGGTTGACGATCGAGGCGCTGCGGGAGCGCCAGGAAAACGAACTGATCAACAACCGGGAATTCGGCTTGCTGCACAATGCCGACCGCAAGCAGCGCATCCACACCCACTTCGGTCCGCCGACCCCCGACGACCTCGACGAACTGCTCAGCAGACGGCGTGATTCCCGGTTCATCCTGGCGCACCCGCGAGCCATCGCCGCGTTCGGCCGGGAATGCAACCGCCGCGGCATCTACCCGACCGGTGCCGATATCGACGGCCACGGGGTGCCCGCCTGGCGTGGTGTGCCCATCCTGCCCTGTAACAAGATTCCCATCACTGACAGGCACACCACCTCCATACTCGTGCTGCGCACCGGCGAGGACAACCAGGGCGTCATCGGCCTGCACC
>NZ_CAKJTR010000260.1:0-5110 GCF_917627355.1 Protofrankia sp. Cj3
CGTTCCCAGCGAACCCTGTCTTCACCGGCCGGTAGGCTGTGACGCCCGCTGGAGCGGACCTCACAGGCCGGCGAACGCCGCAGGCGCGGAGTTTCCACGTGCTGTCACGGTGACGTTGCTATCGATGATAGGTATGTACCCGATCTGTGTGTTGTCCAGGTGGAGGTCTGGCTGGCAACGATCGTATGGGGGGGTCGTGACCGATCGGGAGACAGGGCCGCCGCGTGACGGGATCCTGCGGGCCGACATCGAGGACAGGATCGTCCGCGTTCTCTTGGAGCGCCCGGAACTGCGCCCCGAAACAAGTCGGCAGCTTTTCCTCCACCTGGTCGGCGAGGCCGGCGGCCCGTCCCAGGTCGCCGACTATCCGACCGCGGCGCATTGGTTCGTCGGGCTTGTCGCATTGTGCTCGCGACGGTCGAGCATGGCCGCGCTGGTCACCGCGGCAGACCGGTTGCGGGTGGACAGCGCCGTTGTGCGGGGGTTATGGCTATTACAGGATGAGTGGGACGCCGTGGAGATCGCGGCGTCGGCACCGGCCGGGCTGTGGGCTCTACTGCGCGACGAGCTGGACGCTGTCCCGTCCGTCACGGTTGCCGAGCCCTATCGTCTGGCGATCGGCCACCGCGGACTGGAGCCACCCCATCATTGCGTGACCGCCTGGCATACCCTGGTGCACCTTGCCGGCCGCAACGCGGCCCGGTCCACCCTGCCGCCCTATATGGTCTTCCTGGAACGCGTCCGAGACACAGTGACACCGTCAACCGCGCAGAAAGTAGACCTCTGGAACAGCAGGCGGGCGTACGAGCTCAAGCTGACCGCAGCGCTCGACGCGGTCCGGTCGGAACGGACCCATATACCAGGCCGTCCGCCGCAGGTTCATCTGATGATCCAGTTTGATCCGGCGGATGCCGATCCAGAATCCTATGTGGTCTCGTGGTGGCGTCAGTGGGATGGCCGGATCGAACCCGGTGGCCATCAGTGGCTCTCCCACGACGAGCTCGAAAGTCACGTCGAGGCCGTCGTACGCAGGCTGGAAACCGAGCTCTCCGGGCACGCCTCCGTGGTCGCGATCGAGTTCATCGTGCCGTTCGCGTTGCTGAACGTCCCCGTCGACTGGTGGCAGCGGGAAGCCGCATCGGGCGTACCCAAACCGCTGGCGTTGGACTATCCCGTGGTCCTGCGCAGTCTGGAACGATTACGCAGGCCGGACTGGCACCGCATGTGGCACCGGCGGTGGCACCAGCTGCATCACGGACCCGGCCGGGCCGGTGTGTACTGGAGCCGGCCGGACGGCTCGGACCACCTGCTCCGGCTGGAGACCACGCTGGCCTCTGATGAGCGGCTGGTGGCTCTGGTACTCAGTGAGCCACCCGAAGCCACCGGGGGAACCGGGATGGGGGAGGCGCTGATGGCGCTGCGGGCGGGCCTGCCGGTGGTCCTGTGGCACCGGTCCCGGCGGCTGGGCAGCGAACATGAGGACACCTTGCGGCTGCTGGTCGATGACGGCGACATGAGCGATCTTCCCGGTCGGGTCCGCCGATTACGGATCGACGCGCTGCTGGAACCGGCTGGTGAGGCCGGTGTGAGGCATGTGGGAAGAAATCTCGCGTTTCTGTGGGATGATCCGGGGCGGCAGCCGGAGCGGGGTTCGCCCGGTCCCTTCGGCATGCCCAGAGGGGAGATCGGCCTGTGAGTGTCGACCCGGCGCCCGAGCGGGCGGACGACGCGCCTGCCACCCCACCCCGGCCCGGCTGGTGGCTGTTCCAGGGAACGGGCGATCGGATCGCGCCCGCGGAGCGGGACCGTCGATGGCCGCCACCACCGCCGTGGCGCACGTTCCAGGGCGGCCCGGTGCTGCCGGCGCCGGTGGATGACGAGCCGGAAACGGTACGGCGGTTGGGAGCCGTCCCATCCCGCGTGCTCGACCCGGCGCAGATCTCGGTCGTGAACGCGGCGATCTACCTGCGGCGGCCGTTGCTGGTCACCGGCCGTCCGGGTGTCGGCAAGTCCAGCCTCGCCTATCTCATCGCCCGGGAGCTCCAGCTCGGACGGGTGCTGCGCTGGCCGGTCACCAGCCGTACCACGCTGCGGGCCGGGCTCTACGACTATGACGCCATCGGCCGGGCGCAGGCCGTGGCGCCGTTCCGGTCCGCCGCGGGTTCCCGCTGGCACGGTCGATCACGGGGAGAGGACAGCGCCGACGCTGGTGGTTCCGGCCGTGGTGGTCCAGGGGTGGCGCCTATTGGGGATTTCATCCAGTTGGGCCCGTTGGGGACGGCCCTGTTGCCGCATCGGCTCCCGCGGGTGCTGCTCATCGACGAGATGGACAAAGGTGATTTCGATCTGCCGAACGACCTGTTGAACATCCTCGAGGACGGCGAGTTCGGGATAGCCGAGCTGGCTCGGATGCGGCAGCAGGGTGCCGACGTCGGGGTGCGTACCGCGGATCCCGACGGTACTGCCGTGGTCCGTGACGGTACCGTGCGCTGTCACGCTTTCCCGATCATTGTGATCACCAGTAACGGGGAGCGGGAGTTCTCCGCGGCGTTCCTGCGGCGGTGCGCCCGGCTGGACATTCCTGATCTGGACACCCGGCGGCTCACCGAGCTGGTCGCCGCACATTTCCCGGCTGACGCGTCCGGATATCAGGACCTCATCGCCCGGTTCGAGCAGCGCCGTCAGCAGGTCGGCGGGCTGGCAGCCGACCAGTTGTTGAACGCCGCCCACTTGGCGGCCACCGGCGCCGCTGACGGTGACGAGACGGTCTGGAACGACCTGCTTGAGGCGGTGTGGCACCAACTGGCCCCGGCTGCGGACATGCGATGACTGATGCCGCCGGTCCCACGGCCCGGGAGGTCGCCGAGGCTGTCTGGCTCTGGCAATACCTGGACTCGCCGACACTGGAGCCTGTTTATGATCCAACAGTCGGTGGCGGGAGCACCCGGCTGGACGATGATCCCCCGCCGGCCGGTCAGGCCAGCGAGGACATGACAGGTGTCGGCGACGTTGATGATGTGATCACTGACGATGCCGGCCTGGTTGTTGACGCCGGCCCGGTCCGTGTCCCGACGGGGGATCGTCGCGGCTGGCGCGGGAGAACAGGTCTTGGCCCACCGCTGGGTGGCGACGCCCGGTCCCTGTCCGCCGCGTTGCGGCCGTTGCGGCAGACGGTGGCGTCGGCGGGTGACGGCGTTCTGGACGAGGAGGCCACCGCGGAATGGCTCGCGTGGGACGGCCTCGGGCTACCGGTCTACCGGCCGGCACGGGAACGCCGCTTCGAGATCATGCTTGTCGTTGACGACAGCGTGTCGATGACTCCATGGTTGGACACCGTCCCCGAGCTTGTCTCCCTCCTCGAGCGGCACGGCGCGTTCCGGAACGTCCACCTCCGGTTTGTCAACACCGACACGGATCGACCGGCAGACCTCTGTCTGCGGGCCGGCCGGCCTGACGGCCCGGTCCAGGCCCCCTGTGAGGTCCTGGAACCGGCTGGCCGGCGGATTCTGTGGGTACTGACCGATGCCCTCGGCCGGGCGTGGTGGACGGACGCGATGTCCCCGCTGCTGTGGTCCTGGGCGCGCACGATGCCGGTGGCGGTGCTGAATCCGGTGCCGAGGCAGCTGTGGCATCTGACCGGGCTGCGTCCGCACCGGGTGCGGATGTCGATGCCGGAAGGCACCGTGAGCGGCGCTGGCCCCCAGCGGACGTTCCGTGATCCGTCGGGTGGTCCGCTGTCCGGGCTGGAGGCTGCTGATCTCAGCATCGCGGTTCCGGTGCCGGTTCTGCACCCCCATGCCCGGTGGCTGCTGCCCTGGGCCGGCTTCCTATCCGGCCGGCAGCGGCGGACGGATCTGCCGGCCCTGCTCACCGGCCCATGGAGTCGGCCTACGGATCATGACACGTACCCCTGGGAGCAGGACAGCGAACCATCTGCTACGGAACGTGTGCAACGGTTTCGGGGGGCCGCGTCCCGGACGGCCTTCAACCTGGCCACCCATCTGGCCGCGGCGCCGCTGACCTGGACCGTGATGCGGATGATTCAGGAGATGGTGCCGGGGGCCGGCCGCCCGCAACTGTCTGAGATCTTCGCGGGCCGGTTGGTCCGGCCTGCGCCCGTCGTCGCCGGTCCCGGCGGTCCCGGCGGTCCGGAGCGGATCGCGCTGGAGTTCCACCCCGGGGTACGGGCGGAGTTGTTGGCTTTTGGCCGGCGCTCCGAGGCTATCCGTGTCCTGCGGGCAGTAGGCGATCTGCTGGGGCCACAGGTCAGCGCGCTGCGGGATACCGGCCGCATGCTGGACGAGCCCGACCGGGTACCGATCCCGCCGGTCACCGGAGACAGCCGGCCATTCCTGGCGATCGAGAAAACCGTTCTGGCGGCGATCTCCGGTCGCTATCTGACCCGCTCTCGATTGATCGCTGACCGCATCCACCAAGCCGCTTCAGATGCGGGGAGTACTACATATAGTATATATGATGTTGCTATGAGTAATAGCACCGACCTGCCGACTCCGCTGCCCAGTTCGGAACCGCTCGGCGAGTCCACCGTCCCCGCCCAGCAGGCGGACAGCCCCGTCGACCGTCACGAAGGAGGATCTGTATCTTCGATTACCGCGCCGCCAGCGGTGGAGCTCCCACGCACCCGGCGGTCGCCGGCGGTCTGGGGGAACGTACCCCCGCGGAACCCCCACTTCACGGGCCGTCACGCGTTGCTCGCCGAACTGCACACGCGGCTCCATGAAGGGACGACCGCCGTCCTCCCCGAGGCGTTGCACGGCATGGGCGGCGTCGGCAAGTCACAGCTGGCCGTGGAGTACGTCTACCGTCAGCAAGCGGATTATGATGTTATCTGGTGGATCCCCGCGGAACGGACCGCGCAGATCGGTTCGGCGCTCGTCGACCTCGCCCAGCGGCTCCACCTCCCGGTCGGAACGGAGGCGAATATCGCCATCCCCGCCGTGCTGGAGGCGCTGCGGACCGGTGAGCCCTACAGCCGGTGGCTGTTGATTTTCGACAACGCGGAGGACCCGAAAGCCGTCCGCGGGTTCTTCCCCGCGGGCGGCACCGGCCGGGTGCTCGTCACCTCCCGCAACATGGCGTGGGCCAACGT
>NZ_CAKJTR010000261.1:0-3033 GCF_917627355.1 Protofrankia sp. Cj3
TTGGCGACACCTTGCACAACATCGCCGACGCGCTCACCGCGGTCCCGCTCCTCCTCGCCTTCACCCTCACGCGCCGCCCGCCCACCACCCGGTTCACCTACGGCTACGGCCGTGCCGAAGACCTCGCCGGACTCGCCGTCCTCGCAATGATCACCCTGTCGAGTGCGCTCGCCGCCTGGGCTGCGATCGACCGCCTGCTCCACCCCCAGCACATCAACCACCTCGCCGCGGTGGCCGCAGCCGGGCTCGTCGGCTTCGCCGGCAACGAGATCGTCGCCCGCTACCGCATCCTCGTCGGCCACCAGATCGGCTCCGCAGCCCTCGTCGCCGACGGCCTGCACGCCCGCACCGACGGCTTCACCAGCCTCGCGGTTGTCCTCGGCGCCGTCGGCGTCGCCCTGGACTGGCGCTGGGCCGACCCCGTCGCCGGCCTGGCGATCACCGTTGCGGTCCTCGGGGTGCTACGCTCCGCCGCCCGCGTCGTCGGCGCCCGGCTCATGGACGCTGTCGACCCCGAGACGGTCGCCGAAGCCACCCGAACCCTCCTGCACACCGACGGCATCGAAACCGTCCGCGAACTGCGCCTGCGCTGGATCGGCCACACTCTGCGCGCCGAAGCCGACGTTACCGTCGACCCGGATCTGACGCTGACCGCCGCCCACGACGTCGCGCACGCCGCGGAAGCCCACCTCCTGCGCCACATCCGCCGGCTATCGGCCGCGACCATCCACACCAGCCCCGCCCATCACGACACCGCCGCTGTCGCGGCGCCATAACCTTCCATCACAGTTCACGGTCGGTGACGGCCAAGGCAGCCAGATCCTGTCCGCGGCATCTCAACGCTGCTGAACTTCCCGACAGCGCAGCCCAGGATTCTGCTCAAATAGCCGCGAGCCCCCAGGCCGGCTGCGCATCTATCCGCATAAGGAGGACAGGATGCTGGTCAACCCCGAGAAAGTGGGCACCACCCGCCATCGCTATCGGGGCACGGTTATCCCCACTCCCTACCGACCGCAGGATGCGAAGAACATGTAACCCGCTGGGCTAAAAGGCGCCCGCCGACTTCTCACCACGTGCCGACGCAGCATCGTCCGCCATGCGACAGCCATAGCTGTCACCCAACAGGCCGACAACCATGGTTGTCGAACAAGATCGCTGTACGGGTTGCACGCCTATGCTGATAGTCATAGTGGACTGGCCGGTTCGGGTCATTGATCGCTGGCATACTGCCCAGCGTCACAGCGTTGCAGCGTTGCAGGTCAGCCCTTGGTAGGCCGGCAGGGCTTGCCCTCTCTCCCGGGATCCCCTTCCGTTCCTCCTCCCCGGTCAGTCCGCTCCCGCGTGATACCGGGCATCTATCGCGGCGAGTGCCCGCACGTGGGAACTGGCAGAGCCGTCCGGGGATGTCAAGGATGGGTAGGCAGACCTATATCCGACAGGCCCGAAGGAGACAATCTCATGGTCAACATCACGAGCAATCCACCGACGGGGACACCTACCTGGCTCGACCTTGGCATTCCCGACATTCAACGCGCAAAGGAGTTCTACGGCGCGCTGTTCGGCTGGGAGTTCGAGGAAGGCCCGCCCGAGACCGAGGGCTACACGATGTGCCTGCTGCGCGGGCAGCCGGTCGCGGCCGTCATGGCGAACCCTGACCCGCAGGCCGCTTCTTTCTGGTGGAACCTCTACTTCGCCAGCGATGACTGTGACGGCACCGCCAAGCACATCGCCGACGCTGGTGGCCAGCTGGTCATGGCGCCCATGGACGTGATGGACGCCGGGCGGATGGCGATCGCGCGCGACCCGGCCGGCGCGCAGTTCGGCCTCTGGCAGGGGCGTACGCACCCCGGCGCGCGCATTGTCGACGAGCCCGGTTCCCTGGCGTGGAACGAGCTGCGCACTCCCGCCGCCGAGGCGACCCGCACGTTCTACCAGGCGATTTTCGACTACACCCTGGAACCCGTGCGGACGCCCGACATCGACTACACGCTGCTGCACCGCCCGGACGGCCACATAGTCGGCGGGATCCACGGCGTGGCCGACGCGCGCTCCTCATCCTGGATCACCTACTTCCAGGTGGACGACACCGATGCGGCCGCCCGGCGGATTGTCGACGCTGGCGGCACCATCTCCGGCGCGCCCCAGGACTCCCCCTACGGACGTATCGCCGCCGCTGAGGACCCGTTCGGCGTGGAGTTCCACATCGTCGCCTCCCTGGCGAACCCACCTGGGTAGCGGGCCAGGCGGGCGCGGCGCGAGCCGCGGGCCGGGTCTGGCGGCCACCGCTCAGGATCGGGACAGTCCGGACCAGGGGAGGTCCTTGTCGGCCCGTGGCTCGGCCGGCAGACCCAGCACCCGCTCGCCGATGATGTTCCGCTGGATCTGGTCGGTCCCACCAGCGAGCCGGTAGCCGGGCGCGCCCAGCAGGTGCTCCGTCCAGGCGAATCCTTCGCCGGTGTCAGCCGCGGCCCGGCCGCCGAGCAGGTCGACGGCGAGCTCCCCGGTTCGGGTCAGCACGTCGGACGCGACCAGCTTGCCGACCGAGGCCGCCGGCCCCGGCGGCATCCCGGCGGCGGCGGCCCGCGCCACCCGCCCGGCGGTGGCGGCCCGCAGCACCGTCCGGATGTGGAGATCGGCGAGCTGCTGGCGGACGACCGGGTCGCCGGCCCGGCCAAGCGAACGGGCGAGTTCCAGCACGTCATCGAAGGTTCCTCCCTTACGCCGAGTCACCGAACCGGACGCGGTGCGTTCGAAGGACAGCGTCGCGTTCGCCACCCGCCAGCCGTTGCCGACAGCACCGACGCGCAGGCTGTCGGGGATCCGGACGCCGGTGAGGAAGACCTCGTTGAACGACGTCCCCCCGCTCATCTGCCGGATCGGACGGATCTCGATACCGGCGGCGCCCATGGGCACGAGGAACGCGGTGATCCCGGCGTGCTTGGGCACGTCCGGGTCGGTGCGAGCGAGCAGCAGGCCGTAGTCGGCGAACCGCGCGCCAGATGACCAGACCTTCTGCCCATCCGCCACCCAGCC
>NZ_CAKJTR010000261.1:3461-3980 GCF_917627355.1 Protofrankia sp. Cj3
ATCCCCGGTATCACGGACGGCACGACAGGACAGCGCCGCCAGATCGGAACCGGCTCCGGGCTCGCTGAACAGCTGGCAGGCGAGCAGGTCGGTACGCAGCAGCGGGCCGACGAACCGTTCCCGCAGGGCGGGCGTACCGAACATCGCCAAGGCCGGGCCGACCAGGCCGGTCGTGACGCTGATCAACTCGGTGGACGGCGGCACGGCGAACGCGCGTTCCTCGTCGGCGAAGGCGGCCGCGAACAGCGCGGGCAGACCGGCACCGCCCTGCTCGACCGGCAGCGTGAGTGCGCCATAGCCGGCGTCATACCGGGCCCGCCGGTATGCCCGGACGTTGTCCAGCAGCGTGCGTTCGTCGGCGTCGGAGAGGTTGCGGAACACCGCGAGATCGCGCGGACCGCCGGTTGCCGCGGGCGCGGCGACGGTGGCGGCGAGCCAGCGCCGTACCTCGGTACGCCAGGTCGCGAGTTCCGGAGTGCTCATCGGTGGTGCTGCCCCCTTCGCCGGTCGTGTTCAGAC
>NZ_CAKJTR010000261.1:4134-5683 GCF_917627355.1 Protofrankia sp. Cj3
GTTGACGTCCTCCCGCCCTGAAGGACGGGGATTCCTACCGTGCGGTTCATGCCGCACCTCGGTGGGTTCCTGCTTCACTGCCGACTGCCGGCACGGGTGCCGGTCTCACATCGACTCCACAGGCGTTTACCGTCTCCACCCGCCCGGCGGCGACGATGCGCTGTCCCTCGAACAGGATGTTCCGGGCCGCATTCAAATCACGATCATGTGTGGTGTTACAGGCCGGGCACGTCCACGTCCGGACCGCCAGTGGCTTCGGACCATCTTTCACTCCGCAGGCTGAGCAGAGTTGTGACGACGGGAAGAACCGGCCTACCCGCACCACGCTTCGACCACGCCGCGCGGCCTTCTCCTCCAGCAGGCCGACCAGTTTCGACCAGCCAGCGTCGTGGACCGCCCGCGCGAGTTTCGTTCGGGCGAGACCGGACACCGCAAGATCCTCAACGTAGATCGCTTGGTTGTCGCGAACAAGTCGAGCGGCGAGCTTGTGGTGATGGTCTCGGCGGGTCTCTCGGACCTTCCGGTGCAATACCGCCACACGGCGGACCGCTTTCGCCCGGTTCGCCGAGCCTTTCTTCTTCCTGGCCAGTGCCCGTTGAGCCCTGCTCAGGCGGCGCCAAGCGGTGCGCAGGTGGCGTGGATTGGCCACGATCTCGCCGGTCGACACGGTTGCCAGCCGTTCGAGACCCAGATCGATCCCCGCCTCGCTCGACGTTGGCGCATAGGGCTCGTCGGTGACATCGACAACGAACGACACGTAGTACCGGCCGTCCGCTTCCCGGATCACCGTGGCCGATGATGGGACCGATGGTAACGGCCGCGACCATTCAAGCCGAACATTACCGATCTTCGCTAGCTGCACGCCCCGCGCAGTGACACCGAAGCCGTTGCGGGTAAGCCGGATCGACTGCCGGTTGTCCTTCCGAGACCGGAACCGGGGGCGCCCGACCCGGCGGCCCTTCCGCTTGCCTGACAGCGAGTCGAACCAGTTCCGACATGCCTTCCGCGCATCCTGCGATGCCTGCACCAGAACGACCGACGAGACGTGACCGAGCCATTCCCGTTCGGGAGTTTTCTTCGCCAGCGTGATGACCCGGCGCTGTACCTCGGTGTCGGAGATCTTCTCGCCTGCCGCGTGCGTCTCATCACGTAGCCGGATTGCGTCGTTGTAGACGACCCGGGCGCATCCGAACGCCCGCGCCAATGCCTGCACCTGCGCTGGGGCCGGGTAGGCGCGGTAGCGGTATCGGACGGTCGACACGCCACCAAGCATACTTGGTCTATGGACATCTCCGATGACTATCGGCGCGGTAGACACGTGGTTTCCGCGCTTCACATTCACTTGGTCTTCGTGACGAAGTACCGGCGTGGGGTGTTCGACGCGGCGATGCTCAACACCTGCGAGCAGACCATGCGCGACGTGTGCGCCGACTTCAGCGCCCGCCTCGTCGAGTTCAACGGGGAGGACGACCACGTACACCTGCTGGTCGAATATCCGCCCAAAATCGCCGTGTCCACGCTCGTGAACAGCCTCAAGGGTGTGTCCGCG
>NZ_CAKJTR010000262.1:0-5057 GCF_917627355.1 Protofrankia sp. Cj3
AACAGGCGCAAGACACTCGTCACCTGCCGGCCATGCCACGAAGCCATCCACGCCGGACGACCTACCACGCAACCCACGGCATAACCACTGGAGAGCCCGTTGCGGTTAACGCCGCCCGGCGGGTTCGGCGGGGGGCCGACGGAAAAGGACCCAACCAGGGCACCTCGCCGGCGGCCTACCCGACTCTGACGGGGCCCCGGCGCAGCAATGCGCCGGGGCTACCGGACAACCGTCTACATTGGACTCGCGATGTCACTTTCCGTGAGGACCACTCCCAGCTACGCACTGGCGCCGCCCCACAGGCTATGGCCAGCTTCCGCAACCTGACACTCAATACCTACCGACTGGCCGGCAGAGCCAACATTGCCCACGCCCGCCGTGACCTACATGACCGCGCCGAAGCCTTCGCCGTACTAATCCGAAATGGGGTTACTGGACCGAAGGCAATCGCAATATAGCAGGTCAGGGCACGTGCTAAAGTCCAGTAGCCTAGATTCCCTTTAGTATACGGCATATAGCAAACTATCACCGAACCGGACAGAGAGGAACAACGCCGGGGCCCTGATGGACGGCCGGGATGAGAAACGAGCGGGAAACCGCCCGGACAAAGGTACCGGACCATGAGCCTAACGCGAAGTGTCACCGCGCCAGTCGCCTACCCTACAGCCGGATGCGGAAACGACGTGCCGGACAGCATCGCCGAGCACTCAGAACTTAAAAGCTGGACACGGCGGCTGGTAGGGTGTGTTAGGGATGTACTTGGACCACTGGTCGCTGCTAATCACGTCGCCGACGCTTGCGCAGAGGTAGCTGACAGCGGTGTCGGGGTCGGCGCTCCATACAGTGACCTTGCTGCCGACAGTGGCCAGGAGCGGCTTGCCTTGCTTGCTGAAGGAGATCTCGTTGCCGCCGAGGCCTGTACTGTTGTGGGCGATGGACGCCCGGTAGACGGGAATCTTCGGGTCAGTTACATCCCACAGTTCGATGGCTCCCTTTTTATCTCCGAAGCCGGTGCTCAGGTTACCGCTGCTGGTCCACGCCAGGGTCCGGCCATCGGGCGTGAAGTCGATGCCCGTTCCCGACCCGATCGTGCGTACCACGGTCGGGTCATGTGCCAGTTGGTCGTGGTCGACCTGCCATAGCCAGGTCTTGTCGGCACTGTCGGTGACGGCGAGCAGCTTGCCGTCGGGGCGGAAGACGGATTCCGAGACCATCGATCCGGGGGTCAGGTAGCGGGTTGGTTCCGGGACGGGGTGGCGGGGATCGGAGATATTCCACAGCATCAAGGTGTCGGCGGTGTTGCCGACTAGCAGGTGGCCGTGGGGGGCAAAAGTCAGGCGGAAGACGAGGCCTGGCATAGTAGCGAGTTGGCTCGGGTGGGAGGGATCGGTGACGTCGAACAATTTCACCGCGGGTGGTGCCGGCTGGTCGGTTCTGCTGGTGTTGTCGGCGACGGCCAGCACGCGGCCGTCCGGGCTGTAAGCCAGAGCTCCCACGCCGTTGGCGAAGGTGCTCACAGTGGCCAGCGGGGTGCGGGGATGATCCGTGCTGCGCAGGTGGAGAACGATCCGGTCGCCGTCCTGATCGCTGGTGGCGAGGACGCTGCCATCGGGGTTGAACGCGGCTCCTGCCGCGCCGATGTTGCCGCTGCCGGGTAGGTCGGCCAGTTTGTGGTGTGGCGGCTGATCCGAGAGGTCCCACAGGAATCCGTCGCTAGCTCCTTGCACCGCCAGCAGCCGCCGGGGGCCACCGCTGAACCGCACGGCCACGTCGAAACCGGATGGCGCCGGGCCGAAGCTGCCCGCCGCGCCCAGCTGGGGGGCGTTTTCGACGTCCCACAGGTGGACGCCGAAGCGGGTGGCGTGCAGCAGCCAGGAGCCGTGGGGGCTGAAGAGGGTGGTTCCTCCCCCGGACGATGAAGGTAGCGGCTCTTGGACGTCGTTGACGTCGTCGATGCGCGACGGGTCGTCGACTGTCCACAAGTTCAGATGGTCGCCGCAGGAGGTAGCCAGCACCTTGCCGTCCGCTCTGAACGCGGCTGATACCAAGGTGTTCCGGCAGTTCGCCCCCGAGTCGTCCTTCGCCGTGAGAAGCGCCGGGCGCGCCAGGTCGCGCACGTTCCACAGCCGCATCCCGTTGGCGTCGTCGTCGCCGGGTCCTGCCAGGACGTCGCCGTCCGGGCGGAACGCCACACGGTGCATCGGCGAGTCGGACAGGTCCGTGCCGATCGGTGCGCCGCCGAGCACGGACGCCGCGGTGCTCCGGGCCCGGTCGGCGAGGTTCCACAGCCGGACGCTGCGGTCGTCTGCGGCGCTGGCCAACACCGTGCCGGAGGGCGCGAATGCCAGCGAGTCCACTTGCCCGGTGTGACCGGTCAGGTCCCTCAACAGGCGCGGCGTGGCCAGGCCGGGGACCTCCCACAACTGGATGACGCCGGTGACTGTGCCGAGCGCGAGCAGCCGCCCGTCCGCGCTGAAGGCGATCGAGGTGACACCGGCCGGTGTCCCGGGGGGAACGGCGACGACGACTGGCCGGTCGGGGACGGTGACGTTCCACAGCCCCAGCGCGGCCCCGCGTGGGCCGGTGCTGGAGGCGGTCGCCGCCAGCAGCCGCCCGTCCGGGCTCAGCGCGACGGCGCGGGCGCCAGGCAGTGGGATCCTGCGCCCTTTCGGGTGGCCGTCGACGTCCCACAGGGCGACCTCGCGGCCGGTGGACAGGGCGAGCGTGGTGCCGTTTGTGGTCTGGCCGATGTCGGCTACCGGATCCTGGGCGTCGTAGACGCCGGGAGTCTCCAAGTTGTCCAATAAGGGTGCGGTGTTGGCCTGCGGGTCCATCCGGTAAGCGACGATGCTCAACTGTTTGGCCAGCCCGGGCTGGCTGTCGCGGAGTTTTTCGGCTTCGGCGGCGGCTAGGCGGGCCACGGCGTGGTCGCGCTGCGCGGCCGCTTGCCGCTGGTTGGCCACCGCACGGACGCCGCCGCTGACGGCCAGGAGCAGCAGGGCGAACAAGACTGCGAACGCGCGGACTCGTCGGCGCCGGCCATGGCGGCGGCTGGCAGTAAGGAACACCCGAGTGGCGGGTGCCAGGTCGTCGCCTTTCAGGGTGTCGGCGGCGTCGGTGGCGCGGCCGAGTTCCCACAGGTGATCGGTGGGCCGGCCGGCGCGCTCCCAGGCGTCCGCGGCGTCGGCGGCACTGGCCCGCGCCCGCAAGGTGTCCATCGCGGCGGCGATGGCGGTCGCCAGCGGCTGCCAGGCGGTGAGGATCTGTTCGTGGGCGATATCGATGACGGGGCCGAGGCCGGGAGCGCCGGTGCCGCCCGCCGGATCCCCCCTCTCGCTGCTGGCGGTAGTGATGATGAGCAGCCGGCGGGCGACGAAGGCGTCCAGCTCGGTGCGGACTCGGGCGGGCAGGCTGGTCAGGGCCACCCGCCGGCGGCTGACCTGCCCGGTCTCGTCGACGGTGACCAGCCGCAGCAGACCGGCAAGCACGTCGGATTCGGAGCGGCCGGTGGCCGCCGCAGCGGCGACCAGCGCCGCGTTGGCCTGGCCGGCGAGAGCCCCTCGCACACCCCTGAGGTCGCTGTACCGCTGCGCGGACAGCGTGCCGCCGCGGGGCACGCCTTCGGCGAGCTGGTTGAGGACGAACGCGAGCAGCGGCAGGGCGTCGCCGCTGCCGGTGTCGGCGACCATCCGGGCGACGAGTTCATCGTCGACGGTGATCCCGGCGTGGCGGGCTGGCCCAGTGATGACCAGCGGCAGCAGGTCGTGGGCCAGCGGGGGCAGCACGAACGAACCCAAAGGCATCCCGGCCTGGGCGGCCAGGGCTGCCAGCGGGTCGAGGAACTCCGAGCGCAGGGTGGCAACCGCCCGTACTCGGCCGGGCCTGCTGGTAGCCTCCCGCAGCAGCGCGGCGAACGCCTGGCGGGCGGGCACGGCAGTGCGGGTGAGCAGCTCCTCGGCCTGGTCGACGAGCAGCAGAAGGTGGCGTGCCGGTTGGGCGTCGGCGAGCAGGTCCGCCGCCAGGCGGGCCAGCCCGTCTGGCCGGGCCAACTCGGCGGCGGCCCTGCCGGAAGGCCAGCCCAGCTCGCGACGGCGGGCCTCTGCGGCGAGCAGCCGGCCCAGGGCGGACACAGGGTCGGCGTCCGGGTCGTCGGCGGGGACGAGCGGGGGCAGGACCAGCCAGTCCGGTTCGGCGGCCAACAGCGGACCCAGCCCGGCACGGGCCAGCGATGACTTACCGCAACCCGAGGGGCCGACGAGGGCGAGCAGGCCGGCGCCGGCTGGTGAAGCCGGGACGCGTAGCCGCTCGGCGAGCCGCCGCGCCTCGTCATCGCGGCCGAAAAACACCCGGGCCTGGCCGGCGTCGAAGGGAACCAGGCCGGGGTAGATCGGCAGACCCGCCGACCAGGGTGCCCCGCCGGTGCCGTCGAGCTGGCGCAGCGCATCCACCAGTGCGTCGCGAGCCTGGGTGCCGTCACCCTCGAGGTCGGTCCACTGTGTCTCGGCCGAGACCAGCCGGTGGGAGACACCCCGCTCGGCACGGACCGGCAGGATGCGCACGCCGTGCGCGCGGGCGATCCCGACCTCGGCGGCGCACCACGGCGATACGGCGAACGCGGCGGTGACCACCGCAACCAGCCCGTCAGCGGTGTACAGCTCGGCGAACAGCCGGTCCGCCCAGCCGTCCCCGACCCGTAAGCCGTCCATATCATGGTCGAGGAACACCGTGTGCCCCGCGTCGCGCAGCCACCCCGCAACCCGGCTCGCCACCGCCAAGTCCTGGCTGGCATGGCTGATGAACACCCGCACCACAGTGCACCCCCATCAGGGCTGCGCGAAGGTCGCACAGCGTTACGATCTGCTACGTTTTGTAGTCGCCTTGTGAGGCCATCCACATGCACCGTGGAAGGGTATGGTGCGCTTCAACGCTGCCCCGCCTACATCGGTCGAGATTCGCCAACATATCGGCGCGGCACGTCGCGTGTCGACCAGAAGAATCTGCTGGAACGTGATAGGCGACCTGTGGCCGCTGCATTATCTGACATCTGGCGTACCGGT
>NZ_CAKJTR010000263.1:0-4994 GCF_917627355.1 Protofrankia sp. Cj3
GGCGCGGCAGGCGGTATCGAGGATCCGTGCCATGATCTCACCTTGCGCGTACCCGTACATAACGTACGACGACTTCGGCTGACCCGCGTACTTGGCCTCGAACGCACTGCGGACCTGGGACGGCCCGGGTGCGGTGGACGAGAACGGAGCGGTGGAGGTCGCTACGAGCAGCCTCTTCTCCAGCGCGGCCCCAGCCGCCGTGTTAAGCAGCTGTGGGCTGAAGGCTGGGTTGGAGGCGAGAAAGGCGGGGGTGAACTTGGCGGCTTCAGCAACCCCGACCGCGGACGCGGTCTGCGGCGGGGTGGTGGTGAGCAGGACCGCTTTGACATCCGCGCTACGCAACGCTGTGATTTGGCCGGTCAGATCGGTGTCGGTCGCCTTGACCTTCTGCTCGACGAGCTGCAGGCCCAGCGCCTTGGCCGCCGCCCGGCTCCCGGCCACAGCGTTCTCGCCATAGTCGCCTTCGACGAAGATGTGGCCGATCTTGTCACCCGTGGCGAGACGCTTCTGCTGGAGCAGCCACTCGATCCCGTTAATCATTTCAATGTCGTATGTCGTCCCGGAAATCACCACATACGGATTGCTGAGCAGCGCCGACGACCAGGACGCGGCCATGGTCAGCATCTGATTGCTCTGGAGGCTGGGAAGCAGCGCGGCGATCTCTGGCGAGCCGAGCAACTCGTCGAGCGCAAGGACCTCGCCCTCCATCTGGCTGTACGCGGTGACCGCCTTCTGGGGGTTGTACCCATGGTCCTTGACAACGAACTGGACCTGCCGGCCGCAGATCCCGCCGGCGGCGTTCTTCTTGTCCCAGTACAGCAGCCGTCCCTGCTCCGCGGCTATGCCAGCACCGGCGAACGGTCCGGTCCGGTCGGTGAGGACACCCAGTTTGATCACTTTGTCGGTGACGCCCGGGCCGATGGCGACCCCGCCGGCCGCTCCAGGCGCGCCGTTCGTGTCGGCGTTCTTCTTGGTTGCGCAGCCCGCGGCCAGCACGGTGATGGCGAGCACGCCCACCATCGCTGCCAGCGCGGCTCCGCGAGAACGGGACGGTGCGTATAACCAGGACATACGACCCTCTTTCAGGGGTGGGATGGACTGTCGAGGGTGACTCAGGAGCATGGACTTGCCGAGAGTGGCTCAGGAGCGACGCGCGCGAACGAGGGCTCGGTCCGCGCCACGGCGTAAGCGCCGGCCCACCGCGGTGACACCGCCGGGCTCGAACAGCAGAAGAATGATCACTGTTATACCGAAAGTCAGCTGGGCGGCCACGGCGGGGCTGATGATTCCCGGCGAGCCCTCGGGAGCGAGTCCGGGCAGGGCGGCGGCGTACCGGTCAAGGACGGCCGGCAGGCCGGTGACAAAGAGGGCACCGGCCACCGCGCCCGCGGGCGAGCCGAGGCCGCCGATAACCACTATCACCAGGTACTGCACGGCCAGGTCAAGCCCAAAGGTGTCCGGGACGATCCGGCCGAATGCCAGGGCGGTCAGGACGCCGCCGAGGCCGGCGTACATCGACGAGAGCGCGAACGCGTACGCCTTGTAGCGGGTCACCGGCACGCCCATGATCCCGGCCATCAGTTCCCGGTCACGAACCGCACGAAGGGAGCGTCCTGGCCGGCTATGGATCAGGTTACGGGCGCAGAGGTACGCCGCGACGGTGACCGCCAGGCCGAGGTACCACAGTTTCTCCTCGCGGCCGAACGGCACGCCGAATACGTACAGCGTCTCCTGGGAGCTGGTGTCGAACCGAAAACCCGGCAGCGCGAAGGCGGGCACGCCCCTGCCGTTGGAGGCGCCGGTCAGCGTCTCGGCGTTGAACAGTATGTGCTGCCCGACGAAGACCAGGCCGAGGGAGGCGATCCCGAGATAGATCCCGCGCAGCCGGGCCGCGATCGGGCTGAACAGCAGCCCGGCCACACCGGCCAGCAGCACCGCGGCGATGGCCGCGACGGCTGGTGGCAGCGCGAGGCCGAGACGGTGGCCGGCACCGGCGGTGCTGGGGCGGCTGGCGAGAACGGTGTAGCCGTAGGCGCCGACCGCGACGAAGAAGGGATGCCCGAACGACAGCTGGCCGGCCTGGCCGAGAAGGAGGGTGAGGCCGAGTGCCGCGACGGTGCTGGCGAAGGCGAACAGACCAAGCTGCAGCCAGAACCTGTCGGCATACAGCGGGATCGCCAGCGCGACGAGCACAGCCGCGAGCACGGCCACGATTGTGACGGGACGGCGCGGGTTTGGCCGCGATGCGGCCACGGCCGACCGTGCGGGGGCGACGGGCGCCGAATCGGCGACACCGATGGCGCTACGCGAGTCAGGCACGGTGCAGCTCCTGCGTGCCGAACAGGCCGGACGGCCGAACCAGCAGCACCGCGACCATGACCGCGTAGGGCATGACGGTGTCGAAGCCCTGCCCGAGGAAGGTCAGGTCGTGGGCGTAACCCTGGGTCAGCACCTCGGCAACACCCACAATCAGGCCGCCCGCTATGGCGCCACCGGTGGAGTCGAGGCCACCGATGATCGCCGCGGGAAAGGCCCGCAGCGCCGCCGCCGCGCTCGCCGGAGCCACACCAGACGTCGGGTAGACGGTCAGGAACAGGCCGGCGACCGCCGCGAGGGCTCCAGCGAGCGTCCAGGCGAGCGCCGACACACGGGCGCGCCGGATGCCCATCAGCGCGGCCGTCTCCGGATCGTCGGCAACGGCACGCATGGCGATTCCCCAGATGGAGAACTTGAACCAGACGAAGAAGGCACCGATCAGCGCAACTCCGACGACGAGAGCCGCGGCCCGGGTCTGCGGGATGTGCACGCCGGCCACCGTCAGGACCCGGGCTCCCCATGGATCACGCATGGGGAGAATATCGACGCCGAGCCTTCGAATGATCTCCGTTTGGATGACCAGGTTGACCCCTATGGTCATGACGCTCACCGTGATGGCGGACCTGCTGGCCATCGGGTACACAAGCAGCCGCTGGACGACGAGCGCGGCGACCGCGGCAAGGCCGACCCCGGCGAGAATGGCGACCACGAACGGTACGTGACCGTCGGCGGCCAGCCTGGCCGTCGTGTAAGCGCCGATCATCAGCAGGGCCGGGTGGGCGAAGTTGACCACGCCACTAGCCTTGAACACCATAACGAAACCAAGTGCTAACAAAGCGTATACCGCGCCGAGTGAAAGCCCACTGACGATCAGCTCGAGAAACAGTCTCACGATCCTTCTCCTGGGGAGTCGCTGTCGTCAGTGCCGAGGTAGGCGTCCTGCACCGCGGGGTCGTGCTGGATCTCCGCCGGGGTGCCGTCAGCGAGACGCCTGCCGAAGTCGAGCACGGTCACCCGGTCAGCGATGCCCATCACCAGGCCCATGTCGTGCTCGACCAGCAGCACCGGGATCTGGAGGTCATCACGGATGTCACGGATGAGGCGCCCCATGGCCGCCGTCTCATGGGCGTTCATACCGGCGGCCGGTTCGTCGAGCAGCAGCAGAGCGGGCTCGACGCACAGGGCTCGAGCGATCTCCACCCGTTTCTGGTCGCCGTAGGACAGCTCCCCGGCTGCGACGTCGAGCTTGTCGCCAAGGCCGAGGAAGCCGGCGATCTCCCGCACGCGGATCCGGTGCCGCCGGTCCTCCCGGCGTGCCGGCGGGGTCCTCAAAGCGGCCGCGACGAAGCCGGTTCGGGTGAGACGGTGCCGGCCGATCATGAGGTTCTCCTCGACCGGCTCGGACGCCAGCAGCGCGATGTTCTGGAATGTCCGGGCGACGCCCAGCCTGGCGATCCGGTGCGGCCGCAGGCGGGTCAGGTCCGCTCCGCGGAAACGCACGCTTCCGCAAGCGGGCCGGTAAGCCCCGGACACGACGTTGAACAACGTCGACTTCCCCGCGCCGTTCGGCCCGATCACGGCGTGGATCGCCGCCGCGCCGACCGTGAACGACACGCCGTCGAGCGCGGTGACGCCGGCAAACCGGACGGTGACCGCGTCCACGACCAGCTCCGCTTCAGCGGCGGTGGACCGGGCGCTCATCCCTGCCACCTGCCCAACCGTGACCGGCTTGTGCTGGCGACCAGCTCATGCTCAACCGCCACTTCGGTGTCACGCGCCAGGTACAGGTCGCGGACGGTGTCGTCGGCTGCCAGTTCGGCGGCGGAGCCGGACAGCCGGACCTCACCGGTGGCGAGCACGAAAGCGTGGGTGGCCACCGACAACGCCATCGCCGCGTTCTGCTCGACCAGCAACACCGTCGTGCCACGGGCGTTGATCTCCCGAATCACCCGCCCGATCTGACCTACGATCTTCGGCGCCAGTCCCAGCGACGGCTCGTCGAGCAGGAGCAGCCGCGGGCCGGCCATCAACGCGCGTCCGATCGCCAGCATCTGCTGCTGACCACCGGACAACAGGCCGGCACGCTGGTCACGGCGGTCGTAGAGAATGGGGAACAGCTCGTGGACAAACAGCCGCGCTTTCGCGCTGGCCTGATGATCTCGGACGGTGAACCCGCCGATGCGAAGATTCTCACCGACAGTGAGTCGCTCGAAGATCCGGCGACCCTCCGGCGCCTGCACAATCCCGGCGGCCACGATCGCCGCGGCAGACTTCCCCACCAGGCTGCGGCCGTCGAAATCGACCGTCCCGTTGCTGATGGAACCGCCGTACTCACCGATGGCCCCCGACACAGCCCGTAACAGGGTGGTCTTGCCGGCACCGTTACTACCCAGTACGGCCACTACCGCACCGGCCGGTACCTCCAGTGAGATGCGTCGCAGCCCGAGGATCGCGCCTCGATAGTTCACCTGGAGGTCACGTACTCTCAGCATCAACGCCATTTCTTTCTCAGCGATGGCCGTCGCGAATGTGCGGCCGATGGGATCTGGATCATGCTCCAGACAGTCGGCGTCCACTAGCTCCAAACGGAGAGTCTCGGTAAAGAGGTCTCCACGCGGAGACGGCGTGCCCGGCCAGACCCGTATTCCGCGCATTACCCTCTTTGACCTGCGGCGATC
>NZ_CAKJTR010000264.1:0-4855 GCF_917627355.1 Protofrankia sp. Cj3
GCCGGGGCGCCGGCAGACCCTGGACGAACTTGCGGCGGCGACCACTAAGGTTGCCAAAGGCTCGGGACGGTAATCTTGATCGTGGAGTCGACGCGTGCAGCTCTCCGGCCGGCAGGGTCCTGTCGGAGGCTGGTGGACGCTGTGCGCTGGGCGCCCACGCGGCGCCTCGCGTCGTCGGGACCCGGTTCGATGCCAGTGCTCACCACCTGCGGTGCGCCACAGACACGAGAGGCCAGAAAAAGCGTGGCGGAGGTCGCTTTGGCACAATAGTGTACCGCCGTGACTGGGCAGAGATACCCGTTACGGAGGATGTCGCAGGTTCCACCGATCGCCCTAGGGCAGGGAGTATTGAGGCAGGTCATGCAGAAGCAGTGCCAGCGGGTGTTTTCGGGCGTCCAACCCACAGGAAAGATCCACATTGGGAACTATGTGGGTGCGCTGTCGTTGTGGGCGGAGAACCAGGATCAGTACGACAACGTCTTCTGCGTGGTGGACCTGCATGCGCTGACAATCCCCGAAGCGGTCAACCCCGAAAACCTCCGCGCGAAGGCGCGGGAGACCGCTGCGCTGTATGTGGCGTGTGGTATCGACCCGGACAAGTCCACGATCTTTGTGCAGTCCCGGGTGAGCGCGCACGCCGAGTTGACGTGGATTCTCAACTGTGTGACGCCGGTGGGCTGGCTTGAGCGGATGACCCAGTACAAGGCGAAGTCGACCTTGCAGGAGTCGGTGGGCACAGGGCTGCTGGACTATCCAGTGCTCCAGGCCGCGGACATCCTGTTGTATGGAACACATCTGGTACCAGTGGGCGAGGACCAGCGGCAGCACGTTGAATTGACCAGGGACATCGCGATCCGGTTCAACCGGCTGTTCGGAGAGGCGTTCACGATCCCGGAACCACTGATCCGCACCAGCGGAGCGCGGATCATGGCGTTCGACGAGCCGACGGGAAAGATGTCCAAGTCGATCGGGGAGACCAAAGCGGGCCACTCAATCGGGCTGATCGACCCTCCGGACGTCATCCGCAGGACAGTCATGCGAGCCACGACCGATTCTGGTGGCGACATACGGTTCGAGACGGCCAGTCCCGGGGTGCTCAACCTGTTGACGCTGTATCAGGTGCTGTCGGGGCAGCCGCGGGAGAAAATCGAATCGGAATTCGACGGCAAGGGTTACGGGCTTCTCAAGCGAACGGTAGCCGACCAGGTGATCGCTTCGTTGGAGCCGATTCAGCGCCGTTTCCACGAGCTGATGGCCGAGCCCGACGCGGTCGAAAAAATGCTGGAAGCCGGCGCGGACCGGGCTCGGTCGATCGCCGAATCGACCCTGGACCACGTGAAGAAACTGACCGGCTTGGGCTAAGAGGCTCCGGCAATAGGACTGTCCGGCTCGCGGCGCCCGGTCGGCGCCTCGCGTCGTTGTTGTCGGTCGACGCCCAACACAGGGCGCCTCCCTCCGCCGCCTCGCGATCCATCCGCCCGGGCGCCGCTCCCTGATCGAACGCCCTATTGCCGGAGCCTCTAAGAGCGACCAGCAATAGGGGTGTGGATCAAGGAGCGGGGTTGGGGTGCGTGCTGCGCAAGGCGGAGAAGTGGAGTCACCCTGGTGCTGGGTGGCGACCGACGAGCCGGGGTACCCGTGCATCGCGCAGCGATGGACGGGGAGCGATGCGGCCAGGTGCCGCCTGGGCGTGGCGAGCCGGACAGCTGGCTTCCGAAACACGCCCTAGTAGTCTCCATGAACAGGCTCTTACCGGAGCCGGTCGAACCCGCCGGCACCCGGACTGGCCAGCCCAGCCAAGGACGGCACGAGCGCGCATGCTTTCGCGGCATCAGCGGCCCCGAGGGAACAAGGAGACCGGCAGGTGGTGACGTCCAAGACACGTCGGCGGCGCGAAATTGCCGCCGCGAGGATCGCCCGCCAGGCGGAACGCCGCGCGGCGGCGCGGCGTCAGCGCCGACGGTTAATCGCAATCATCGCCGCGAGCGTCGCGGTCGTGCTCGTCTGCTCCCTCGCGGGGGTCCTCCTGCTCACCGGCAACGATGACAAGACCACCGTCGCGGCCTCCCCATCGGCGGCTCCGTCAGCCTCAGCCGCCGGGTCGCCATCCGCCGGGGCCTCCGCCGCGCCCGTGTCGACGAAGGTCGGCCCCTGCACCTACACCGCGAACGGCCAGGACCCGTCGCGGCCGGTGAGTCTGCCGGCCGCGGCCGGCAGCGTCGACCAGTCCCCGGCCACGATGGTCATCGCCACGAGCAAGGGGACCATCAAGGCAGCGCTGAACGCGGCGAAGGCCCCCTGCACCGTTCACGCCCTGCTCACCATGGCCAACGCCAAGTACTTCGACGGCACCCCCTGCCATCGGGAAACCGCCACGAACATCTTCGTCCTGCAATGCGGTGACCCGACCGGCACAGGTCAGGGCGGACCGGGCTTCGCCTACGCCAACGAGAACACCGACGGTGCCGCGTACACTCGCGGCGTCATCGCGATGGCGAACGCCGGTGCCGACACCAACGGCAGTCAGTTCTTCCTCATTTACAAGAACCCGAACGACGCCGGTGTGCAAGCGTTGGGAAACAAATACACGATAGTCGGCAAGATCACTGAAGGCCTTGATGTCCTGGACGCCCTCACCTCGCCCGGTGTCGAGGGCGGGGGCGGTGACGGCACCCCGGTCAGCAAGGCCCAGATCACCTCCATGAGCATCGCCCAAAGCCCATGACCCGCCGCCGCGGCGCCCCGCGTTATCGAGCCGCACCCGACAACCTTGTTCGTCAACGGCATCAGCCGGGCCGCGGCGTCCTGGCGCCGCCCCGGGCACTGACAGCGGCCCGGCCGAAGACCTGACCTGACCTGCCTGCTTCCCGCGCTGGATGCGAAACGGCCAGCCCTGCGTCCAGCGCGCGGTGCGGCCAGGCCGGATGACGCGAGGCGCTATGTCTCCCAGCGGCGGATGGTGTCGATGCGCGCCCGCAGCTGGGCGGCGGTGGCCTGGCCGGTTGCCGGGCCGCCACAGGTACGCCTCAGCTCACCGTGAATCATCCCATGCGCGCGCCCGGTGCGGTGGTGGTGGGCGGCGACAAGCCTGTTCAGCTCCCGGCGCAGCTCGATGAGCACCTCGTAGGTGGGCCGGTCGGCCGCCGCGGCGGCGTCAGGGCTCGGGTCCGGCCGGGCGGCCGGCGAACCAGCCTGGCCGGGGACAGCCGGCATGCCCTGTCCGGGCTGGTTCGCCGGCCCGGCGCCCGGCCCGGCGCGCTCCTGCTTGCGCCGGGCGGCCAGCTGGGCCGCCTCCCGCTGCTTGAGCAGGACCGCGACCTGATCCGGTTCCAGCAGCCCGGGAAGTCCCAGGAAGTCCTCTTCCTCGGCGGAACCAGCCGCGGCCTGGGTGCCGAACTCACCACCGTCGAAGATCACCCGGTCGAGGTGTGCTGAGGAACCGAGCGCGGTGAACGACCGGTCCGTCAGGTCGGGGACGTCACGGCGCCGGTTGGCCTCGCGGAGCGCCTCGTCGTCGAACGTGTCCGGTTCGCGCAAGGGCTTGTCAAGGGCGTGGTCGCGCTGGACCTCCATCTCGCCAGCCAGCGCGAGCAGGGCGGGAACGCTCGGCAGGAAGATCGAAGCCGTCTCGGGCCGGCCCCGGCCCCGCACGAAGCGCCCGACCGCCTGCGCGAAGAACAACGGTGTGGCAACGGAGGTGGCATAGACCCCGACAGCCAGGCGCGGCACGTCCACGCCCTCGCTGACCATCCGGACCGCAACCATCCAACGGTCCCGCGAGGCGCGGAAGGCCTCGATCTTCGAGCTGGCCGCTGGATCGTCGGAGAGCACGACAACCGGCTCGGTTCCGGTGACGCGGCGCAGGATGGTGGCGTACGCACGGGCGTTCGCATGATCGGTGGCGATCACCAGGCCGCCCGCGTCCGCCATGCCGCCGCCGCGCACCTGCGCCAGGCGGGTGTCCGCGGCGGCCAGGACCGCGGGGATCCAGTCACCACGTGGGTCCAGCGCCGTGCGCCATGCCGCGGCGGTCTGCTCATTGTTCAGCGGCTCGCCGAGGCGGGCCGAAAGCTCATGCCCCGCGCTGGTCCGCCAGGACATCTCCCCCGAGTAGGCCAGGAAGAGCACCGGACGCACGACAGCGTCGCGCAGCGCGTCAGCATAACCGTAGGAGGAGTCCGCGATGCTGCGGAGCACGCCATCTGGGCCAGGGACATACGTCACGAACGGGATGGGATTGACGTCCGATCGAAACGGCGTCCCGGTGAGTGCCAGCCGCCTGACCGCGGGCGTGAATGCCTCACGCGCCGCATCCCCCCAGGACAGGGCGTCACCAGCATGGTGGATCTCATCGAGGATCACCAACGTGCGGCGCCGCTCGCAGCGCAGCCGGTGCAGTGCGGGATGCGCCGCCACCTGCGCGTAGGTCAGCACCACACCGGTGTAGTCCGACGAGGTTACGCCGGCGGTGTTGCGGAACGCCGGGTCGAGGGCGATACCCATCGCCGCGGCGGCCTGCGCCCACTGCCGCTTCAGGTGCTCGGTCGGAGCCACCACGGTGATCGCGCGTACCACACCGTCGCGCAGGAGATCGGCGGCGACTCGCAGGGCAAACGTCGTCTTGCCGGCACCCGGCGTCGCGACAGCCAGAAAGTCGCGGGCGCCGGCACTCGTCCGGGCCTGGTAGGCCGCGAGAGCGGCCCGCTGCCATGCCCGCAGCGGATGGCCCCCAGATGATGATGCTGCCGGCACGGTGTTGGGCTGGGGACCGGCACTCACAGAGGAAGACTCTACGGCGTGGTGTTCGGGGGCTGCCTACGGCCGGGCCAGACCCCTTAGTGGTCGCCGCCGGAAG
>NZ_CAKJTR010000265.1:0-1127 GCF_917627355.1 Protofrankia sp. Cj3
GGCTCTCTCCGCCGCCTTGCGAGCCATCCGCCCGGACGCCGCTCCCTGATCGAACGCTCTATTGCCGGAGCCTCTTACATTGCGTAGTCCTCGCTCTGCACTGCCCGCGTATGTCCTGTGTAGGCCCGCCCGGTCGGCCAGCTCCTCGTGAGAGAGGCCCAAAACCAACCGTGCAGACCGGATGCACTCGCCGAAGGCCGCCGCTGCTGGGTCCTGTCCCACACGTCCGGTACCGTCCCTGACGTGCAGCCGATGCGTCTACAGCCTATGAGGCTCACCCCGAGCGAGCGCTCGTTCCTGAAGTGGGCGGGCGGGAAGACGCGCTACGCCAGCACCTTGGTGGCACTTGCGCCAGACTTCTCTGGAACATACCGAGAGCCTTTTTTGGGCAGTGGCGCTGTCTATTTCGAACTTCGACCTACGACCTCAACCCTGAGTGACGCCAACGGCGAGCTAATCACATGTTTTCAGCAGGTCCGAGATAGTCCAGTTGAAGTCATGCGCCTGCTCGACTCAATGCCAAATACGCCAGAATATTTCAAGAGCTTACGCCGACAGAAGCCTGAAGATCTATCAGATCTTGAACAAGCGGCGCGGGTCATCTACCTCAACAAGACGAGCTTCCGTGGACTATGGCGTGTAAACAAGAAAGGTGGGTTCAATACCCCTTACGGGGCGTATGATCGCCCCTACTACAACCAAAACACTTTGCTGCGCGCATCCAAGGCGCTCACGAACGCAACGATTACAGAGGCCGACTTTGAGGCGGCCATCGACCAAGCCGAGCCGGGCGACTGGGTCTACCTGGACCCGCCCTACGTCCCACTCGGTGGATGGGCAGACTTCAAACGGTACACACCAGGACAGTTCGGCGAGAGTGACCATATTCGCCTATGTGAGGCCATGCGGCGGGCCGATGCTCGCGGAGTATTCGTCGCCCTCACTAACAGCGAAACCGAATTTGTTCGTGAACTCTTCGGTGCATATTTCCACGAGGCGCGGCTTGCAACTCGCCGCGATATAAATCTAGTTTCAAGCAAGCGTGGCAGCTGGGATCTAGTATTCACTAACTATGAACCCGCAGTTCCCGAACAGATGACCCTATCGATGTAGCGTACAAATTCCTT
>NZ_CAKJTR010000265.1:1534-2175 GCF_917627355.1 Protofrankia sp. Cj3
GGCGGGGTCGAGCCGATCTGCGACGTGTTACAGGTCGCCCCGTCAACCTACTATGCCGCGAAAAACAGGCCGCCGTCGGCCCGTGCGCAACGCGACGCCGAACTCCTCGTGGAAATCAGACGCGTGTGGAAGGAGAACTACGAGGTGTACGGGGCACGGAAGGTGTGGCGTCAGCTCAACCGGGAAGGGATCACGGTGGCGCGCTGCACGGTCGAGCGTCTGATGCGCGACGCGAGGCTGGTCGGCGCGCTGCGCGGCGGCAGGCCCCGCACGACCCGCGTCGACCCAAGCGCTCCGAGACCGAAGGACCTGGTGGACCTGCAGTTCACCGCGGACCGGCCGAACGCTCTGTGGGTCGCCGACATAACCTACATTCCGACCTGGGACGGAATGGTGTACGCGGCGTTCGTGACCGATGTGTACTCCCGGAAAATCGTCGGGTGGCGGCTCGACACCAATATGCGGACCGGCCTCCCCCTCGACGCTCTGGAAATGGCCATCTGGGGCAGCAAGGACGAACCGTTGGACGGGCTCGTGCATCATTCTGACCGAGGTTCGCAGTACACGTCAATCCGCTACACCGAGCGACTCGTTGAAGCCGGCGCCACGCCGTCCGTCGGGAGCGTCGGCGATCCGTACGA
>NZ_CAKJTR010000265.1:2534-4460 GCF_917627355.1 Protofrankia sp. Cj3
AATGCGCTGGCCGAATCTGTCAACGGGCTGTACAAAACCGAGCTGATCAACCGTCGGGGGCCGTGGCGGACGCTCAATGAGCTTGAGCTCGCGACCTTCGAGTGGGTCGACTGGTACAACAACCGTCGGATCCACAGCGGCTGCGGAAACATGCCGCCTGCCGACTTCGAAGCCCTCTATTACATGCAAGACGAAGCTGCTATGCTGGCCGAAGCGTAAGCATCCCGGTCTCTAAAGAACCCGGAACGGTTCACTTCCTGACCCGGCTGTATGTCCTGTTCTTCGTCGAGCTCGACCACCGCCGGGTCCATCTCGCGGGCGTGACTCGCCATCCGACCGGCGCCTGGGTTACCCAGCAAGCGCGGAATCTCCTTATGACGCTGAACGAGGAGGGGCCTCATCTTTCCGCTGGCTGATCCGCGACCGGGACAACAAGTTCACCGCAGCAGTCGACGCCGTATTCACGGCCGACGACCTCACGATCGTCCGCACCCCGGTACAAGCTCCAGTCGCGAACGCCTACGCCGAACGATGGATCGGCACCGTACGCCGCGAATGCCTCGGCCAGCGGCATCTCACCGCTGTCGTGACCGACTACGTCGATCACGACAACATCCATCGTCCGCACCGAGCCCTCCAACAACGGCCGCCGCTGGCGGCTGGAGCACCGCACAAGCCCACCGTGACCGTGATCCGACGTGACCGGCTCGGAGGCTTGATCCACGAATATCAGGCAGCCTGACCGGACACGATTTTGGGCACCCACAGTGTCAGGCTGAGGTACTTGGGTACCATGGCTTGCAGGAGGTGAGCGCCATGACAACCGTCGGACCCCGTCGCCAGGCCCCCCTGAAGGTCGACCCGGCCACGGACGAGCTGATCTCCCAGGCCGCGCACTTCCTCGGCATGTCGAAGAAGGACTTCGTCGCCGAGGCGGTCAAGACCTACCTCGACCAGCGCCGGGAAGAGATCCGCCGAGGCATGGTCGCCTCCATGAAGGTCCTCGACGGCTCCCTGTCCGCGAGCGTGGCCGCGCTGACCGGGCTGTCGGCGGATCGGATCGAACAGCTCGGCGGCGTAGGCGACTGGGAAGCGTGACCTATGCCGGTCCGCCCGACCCTGCGCTGCCTGCGTGAGGACCTGCACCTGCCGCTCCCGCCGGCCAGCACTTCCCTTGACCAGGTCGACCACCCGCTGCTGGCCAAAGCCGGCGAACAGTTCGCCGACCCGGACACCCCGCACGAGCGGATCCGCAGCATCGACGACGTGGTCCTGTTCAAAGTCAAGATAGGCCGATGGCGTGGTGCGACCTACGTCGACCAGGCTGCGGACGAGGCTCGCGACTGGCTCGTCGCCGCCGGCCGACGCGAGGACGGTGCCGCCGACGACTTCTACGCAGCCCTGCACACCCAGGCCCGCGCCGCCCGGCAGCGCTACAACGCCGAGCAGGACAAGCCGCTGACCACCGACGCCTACAGCCGGCATCTGCTCCCGGGGCAGGACGACCAGGACCGCTACCTCCTGGAAGCTGGGACCAGGCTCGCGAAACGTCTCGACACCGCCGTCCGCGACCTCGTTCGTGGCTCGCTGCGCGACGGCCACGAGCACGCGGCCGACCTCCCTGGCTTCCGCCTCGGCCTACTCGTCCGTGCCGACCACGGCCACGAGACCTACGTCGCGGTCCGGATCACCGGCTCGGTCCCGACCGGGCTGACGGCCGTGATCCTCTCCCGCGTCCCGGGATGCGCAGCCGACGGCTGGTTCCCCGAGTACGCTCTCCCCGAACGCCACCTCCTGCCCGCCGAACAGGCCTGGTCCAACCTCATGGACCCTAAAGCCGCCGCCCAGCTCTTCGACGGCCAGGACTGACAAGAACGACGCCTTCGCCGTCCCGCGGCAGCCGGCCGGATCAGGCCCCTACTCGAT
>NZ_CAKJTR010000265.1:4656-5754 GCF_917627355.1 Protofrankia sp. Cj3
GACACAACGTGATGAACCGCCTGACCTGCAGAAACAGGTTGGTTCTCACGTCTTGGACGTTTCCGCGCCCGTCGAAGCAGCAGGTCGGCGGGCCGGGCAGCTGGTTCGAGTCTCCTTTGGCTCCGCAGCAGTCGACTCCTGTCGGTAGTCGTTCAACGACGTAGCGGGCTGAGTGAGGCTGCGGATGGAGGGCTCCCGTGTCTGGGGTGGCATGCTCCAGCGCACGTCGCCATAGCTTGATGAACGCGGACTTCTCAAACGGTTCCGTAGGCACGGTGTTCCGAGTGAGGGTCAGACAGGGGTTCCGAGGCGCCTACCGTTTCATCCGGCTTGCCTGGCGGACTGTGATGGCTCACTGGGAATGGCGCTCTGTGCGTCGCTGGCCCACGGAGGTTCAGCAGCCTCCGATGAGGCGATTCATCGGATCGGCGGTTGTCGAAGCCCCGGCTCGGCGCAGGGCCGTGATCGTCGACCTGTCGGTGGCCGCCGGTCAGGGACGCGACGGCCGTTCGGTGAGCGGCGAGCATCTGTGGCTCGTACTCCGCCACGAGCCGGCAGAGCAGTTCGTCGGGGGTGAGCACCTCGATGCCGGCGACCGCCGCAGTATCGGCCGGGAAGTCCTTGACGTTCCACGTGCAGAGCACAGTTGCCTGCGCGGCGACGGCCGCGGCCAGGACATGCCGGTCGTCTTCGTCTGGTAGCCACACGCCGGCGAGTGCGCGAAAGTCTTCCTCGGCGGGCTCGACCTCGGCGAAGGGGAACGCGCGGTTCAATGCTGTCACCAAACGCTGGGCAGCCGCATTGGAGAGCCTCAACCTTGGACGGGACCGTGAGTCTGGTTGATCCTGTCGGGGTGCTTCTGGCATCGCGGGAATCACGCGTTCGTGTTTCCCGCTGAGCTCAACCAGCCACCCAGGTTCCACATGCTCATCGCGGACCGCTGGAAGCCCACAGGGGGGCGAGACCTTCCACGGCAGCGAGTCGAAGTCGGCGCTGGTCAACTGGTTCCGCGTCAGATACCGAGCGTCGCGACGTTGCCGAACGGCTGTCTCGTATACACATCTCCGAGCCCACGAGACCTCTCTACACTCGTATGCC
>NZ_CAKJTR010000266.1:0-4757 GCF_917627355.1 Protofrankia sp. Cj3
CTTTTTCCCGCCAATCCCGTCTTCGCCGGCTGGTAGCACGATCAACAGAGAGCGTCTGGTATTGGACAGAGCGTTAGAGCGCCCGGCAATAGGGGTGTGGATCAAGGAGAGGGGCTGGGGTGCGTACATCGCAAGGCGGCGGAGGGAGTCACCCTGGTGTTGGGTGGCGACCGACGACAACGCGGTGAGGTGCGTGCCCCAGCCCCGCGACGCCGCGTCCCTATTGCCGGTCGCTCTTAGCTTGGGCGGTGCTGAGTGTGCATACTTTTCCGCGTACTGTTACGAAAGTGTCATCTCAGTGACAGATATGCGCCGAATGTGCATATTTTCCATGCGGAAGTCCGACTGATGGCGATCGTGCGGGGGGGTCGTGGCCGATCGGGAGCTGGCTCCGCGGTTCGACATCGAGGGCAGAATTGTACGGGTTCTGGTGGAATGCCCGGAACTGAGCCCGGCGGGGAGCCGGCAGCTTCTCCTTGACCTGCTCGGACGGGCAGGCTGCCCGGTCCAGGTCGCCGACTACCCGACCGCCATGCAGTGGTTCTTCGCGCTCGTCACAGCCTGCGCGCGGCGGTCGAATATCACCACGCTGGTCGACGTGGTGATCCGGCTGCAACCGGCTGCCGCCATCGTGATGATGTTGCTGCGGCTGCGGGACGAGTGGGAGGCCGGAGAGGTCGCGGTAGCGGCCTCGAGCGAGCTGTGGGCGCTGCTGCGGGCGGAACTGGACGCCATCTCGTCCGGCGCCATTGTGAAGCCCTACCGGCTGGCGACCGGTAACCGGATGCTGGAGCCGCCGCGCCACTGTATGACTGCCTGGCACACATTGCTCCACATTGCCGGCCGTAATGCGGCCTGGTCCAGGCTGCCGCCCTATATGGTCTTCCTCGAACATGTTCATGACGAGTTGACGCCATCAACCGCGCAGAAAGTGGACCGCTGGAACAGCAGCCGAGCGTACGAGCTGAAGCTCACCGCGGCCCTCGACGCGGTCCGGTTGGAGCGCACTCCACGGCCACATCACGCACCGCAGGTTCATCTGATGATCCAGTTTGATCCGGCAGACGGCGACGCGGAGTCCTACGTGGGGTCGTGGTGGCGCCAATGGGATGGCCGGATCGAGCCCGGCGGGCGGCAGCTCCTTTCCCGGGGCGAGCTCGAAGGTTATGTGGAGGCTGTCGTGCGCGGGCTGGAGACCGGGCTCGCCAGCCACACCCCAGTGGTCGCGATCGAGTTCATCCTGCCGTTCGGGCTGCTGAACGACCCTGTCGACTGGTGGCAGCGGGAAGCGGACCCAGGCCCGGCCAAACCACTGGCGTTGGACTATCCCGTCGCCCTGCGCAGCCTGGAGCGGTTACGCAGGCCAGACTGGCACCGGGTGTGGCATCGGCGTTGGCGGCAGCTGCATCACGGACCCGGCCGGGCCGGTGTGTACTGGAGCCGGCCGGACGGCTCGGACCACCTGCTCCGGCTGGAGGCCACGCTGGCGTCCGATGAAAAGCTGGTCGCGCTCGTGCTCAGTGAACCACCCGAAGTCACCGGGGGAACCGGGATGGGGGAGGCGCTGATGGCGCTGCGGGCGGGCCTGCCGGTGGTCCTGTGGCATCGGTCCCGGCGGCTGGGCAGCGAACATGAGGACACCTTGCGGCTGCTGGTCGATGACGGCGACATGAGCGATCTTCCCGGTCGGGTCCGCCGATTACGGATCGACGCGCTGCTGGAACCGGGCGGTGGCGCCGGCGGAGCCGGCGACAAACATGTGGGACGCAATCTCGCGCTTCTGTGGGATGATCCAGAAAGGCAGCCCGAGAGAGGCTCGCCCGCCCCTCTCGGTGTATCACAAGGGGAGGGCCGTCCATGAGCGTCGACCCGGCAGCTGGGCAGGCGGACTCGCCTGGTACGCCATCCCGGCCGGGATGGTGGCTGTTCCAGGGAACGGGCGATCCGATCGAGCCCGCGGAGCGGGACCGGCGATGGCCGGCACCGCCGCCGTGGCGGATTTTCCAGGGCGGGCCGGTGCTGCCGCCTCCGTCGGCTGAGGGGCCAGAGGCTCTGCGGCGGCTGGGGACCACGCCGTCCCGGCTGCTCGACACGGCCCAGATCTCGGTCGTGAACGCGGCGATCTACCTGCGGCGCCCCTTGCTGGTCACCGGGCGCCCGGGGGTCGGTAAGTCCAGCCTTGCCTATCTCATCGCCCGCGAGCTCCAGCTCGGGCGAGTTCTGCGCTGGCCGGTCACCAGCCGTACCACGCTGCGCGCCGGGCTCTACGACTATGACGCCATCGGCCGTGCGCAGGCCATGTCTCCGTTCCGTTTCGTGCCGAGCCTGCGCTGGCATAGCCGGCCACGAGGGGACGACCATGCCAGCGGCGCCTCGGGCCGTGGCGGTGTGGCCTTACCGCCGATCGGGGATTTCATCCAGCTCGGTCCGCTGGGGACCGCGCTGTTGCCGCATGAGCTCCCTCGGGTACTGCTCATCGACGAGATGGACAAAGGCGATTTCGACCTGCCGAACGACCTGCTGAACATTTTCGAGGACGGCGAGTTCGCCATTCCCGAGCTGGCCAGGATGCGCCACCAGGACCCCGAGGCCGAGGTGCACACGGCCGATCCCGGCGGCACGGCCGTGGTACGCGAGGGAATCGTCCGTTGCCACGCTTTCCCGCTTATTGTGATTACAAGTAACGGGGAGCGCGAGTTCTCCGCGGCGTTCCTGCGGCGCTGTGCCCGGCTCGATATCCCCGACCCGGACGCACGGCAGCTCGCCACCCTGATCGCCGCCCATTTCCCGGCTGACGCGTCCGGGCACCGGGAGCTTATCGCCCGGTTCGAGCAACGCCGCCAGCAGGTCGGCGGACTGGCGGCCGACCAGTTGTTGAACGCGGCCCATCTGGTGGCCGCCGGCGCCGCCGATGGGGACGAGGCGGTATGGAACGACCTGCTTGAGGCAGTCTGGCATCAGCTGGCCCCGGCGCCGTCTGCGGATATGCGATTCCCAGGCATGCAGTTTCCGGACATGCGATGACGGATGAGGCGGGGCAGCCCCCGGCCGCCCGGCGGCCGGCGCGGCGGCGGCCCGCCGCCGCGCCCACGCCCCGGGAGATTGCGGAGGCTGTCTGGCTGTGGCGCTACCTGGACCAGCCGGTACCCGGGCCTGCGCGTGCTCTCGCGACCAGCGGCGGGAGCAGCGGCGAAATCAGTGACGGGAGCACACAACCGGATGACGGTTCGCCGGCTGGGGACGCCTCTGCGCAGGAAACAGACGCATCCGGGCTGGGCCAGGCCGGCCAGGCCGGGCCGCAGATGGGAGGGAACCGCCAGCCTCGGCACGGGTCCGCCACCGGGCCGGAGGCCGCCGCGCCGGAGCGCAGCGCCCCGGCTGGCCAGCCGGGCTGGGCCGGGCTGGCCGTCGGTGATGGCGAGGACGCCGACGAGGACGCCGCGATAGCTGCCGCCGGCTCCGGGCTCCTCCTGTCCGGAGCGCCTCCCGCCCCGCCGGCCGGGACTTGGCCCAGCGTCTTGGCAGGCGGGGACCCCCGGGCCGTGCGGGCCGCGTTGCGGCCGTTGCGGCAGACGATGGCATCGGCGTGCGCGGACGTCCTGGATGAGGAGGCCACCGCGGAGCGGCTTGCGCAGGGCCTCCTGGGGTTACCGGTCTACCGGCCGGCCCGGGAGCGCCGGTTCGAGATCGTCCTCATCGTTGACGGCAGCCCGTCGATGACTCCCTGGCTGGACACCATCCCCGGTATCGTCACGCTGCTTGAGCGACACGGCGCGTTCCGTGACGTCCAGCTTCGCTTCCTCAACACCGACACGGACCGACCGGAAGATCTCTGCCTGCGGACCGGCTGGCCAGGCGGTGCGGCACACGCGGCCGCCGAGCTCCTCGAGCCGACCGGCCGGCGGATCCTGTGGGTACTGACCGATGCGCTTGGCCGAGCGTGGTGGACAGACGCGATGTCCCCGCTGCTGTGGTCCTGGGCGCGGCGGCTCCCCGTGGCGCTGCTGAATCTTGTGCCCAGGCGGCTGTGGCAGCTGACCGGGCTCCGTCCCCAGCGGGTACGGATGTCGATGCCAGGCGGTGCCCCGATCGCCGCCGCCCCGCGGTGGGCGTTCCGCGATCCGTGGGGCGCTCCGTTGTCCGGTTTCGGCACGGCCGACCTGGCGGTGGCTGTCCCGGTGCCGGTTCTCGAGGCCCACGCCCGCCGGCTCGCTCCCTGGGCCGGCTTCCTGTCGGGCCGGCAGCCGTGGACCGAGCTGACGGCCGTGCTCACCGGCCCGCGCAGCCAGCCGTCGGAACGCGCCGCCTACTCCTGGGGCGGCAGCCCGGCGGAATCCGCCACGGAGTGTGTGCAACGGTTTCGGGCGGTGGCCTCCCAGGAGGCTTTCGAGTTGGCCACCCACCTGGCCGCGGCGCCCTTGACCTGGGCTGTGCTGCGCATGGTGCGGGACATGGTGCCAGGCGCGGGCCGCCCGCAGCTGTCTGAGATCTTCGCGGGCGGGCTGGTGCGGCCGGTGCCCGCCGGTGGCGGCCCCGCCGGTCCCGAACGGATCGCGCTGGAGTTCCACCCCGGCGTGCGGGCGGAGCTGCTCGCCTTCGGCCGGCGTTCAGACGCCACGCGGGTGCTGCGGGCGGTAAGTGATCTTCTCGGTTCGCGGGTCGCTGTTCTGCGTGACACCGGCCGGATGCTGGACGAGCCGGACTCGGCCCCGGTCCCGGTGATCACTAATGACAACCGCCCGTTTTTGTTGATCGAA
>NZ_CAKJTR010000267.1:0-914 GCF_917627355.1 Protofrankia sp. Cj3
AAACTGCCTCGGATCGGCCGGGTGAAAGTCCACGAACCGATGGGTGCGCTCACCGGCCGGCTGGCCGAGGGGCGGGCCCGGCTGTTCGGCGCCACCGTGTCGCGCACCGCCGGGCGCTGGTTCGTGTCGTTCACCGTCGACGTGGAACGCGATGCGCCCGCCGGGCCGTCGCGTCGGCAGCGCGCGGCCGGGCCGGTCGGGGTGGACCTGGGCGTGAAGCACCGTGCCGTGCTGTCCACCGGGGAGACGGTGGCGAACCCGAAGCATCTCGCCGGGTCGCTGCGCCGGCTGCGGAAGGCATCGCGGGCGTATGCCCGGTCCAAGCCCGGCAGCGCGGGACGGCGCCAGCGTGCCGCCCGGCTCGCCCGCATCCACGCCCGCGTCGCCCACCAGCGACGCGACGGGCTGCACACGCTCACCACCCGGCTGGCGAAGCGCCACGACGTGGTCGTGGTCGAGAACCTGCACGTCGCCGGCATGGTCCGTAACCGGCGGCTCGCTCGCGCCGTGGCGGACACGGCCATGGCCGAGATCCGCCGCCAGCTTTCGTACAAGACCATCTGGTACGGCTCGCGGCTCGAAGTCGCGGACCGCTGGTACCCCAGCTCGAAGACCTGTTCCGGCTGCGGCTGGCGAAACCCAAGCCTGACCCTGTCGGACCGTACGTTCACCTGCCAGTCCTGCGGGCTGGTGGTTGACCGTGACCTGAACGCCGCGGTCAACCTGCGTACCCTCGTCGCCGGCAGTGCGTCGGAGACGGAAAACGCCCGTGGAGGCGACCGTAAGACCGCGCTCGCGCGGCAGGTGCCCGGGAAACGGGAACCCGGCACCGCGCGGGCGGGTCAGACCGGGAGCGCCGTCCCACCAAGGACGGCTGCGAGGCAGAGGCTTACTCATGCTTCATGACTCGCAAC
>NZ_CAKJTR010000267.1:1370-2040 GCF_917627355.1 Protofrankia sp. Cj3
GGCGTGGCGGGAAGCATCGGCTGTTACGCATGACCTCCGGGCCCATGATCCGCTTGAGCAGTGGCAGGGTCGAGGAGATGATTCCCAGCGCCGCGGCCAGACCGAGGACGACGAGCGTGTAGTACGCCTCGCCTGGCGGAATCAGGTCGTATTTCATCTGAGATTTCAGGAACATGGCCGCCGCCGCCGAGGCCGACAGGCTCGGCGTCCTCGCGAAGGAGGCCGACGACGCCGACCTCCGGCTGCGCGACGCTCTCGCCGCAGCCCACGCGCTGGTGGAACGGCGCCCGGACATCCTCGGCACCGATCCCACGAGTGGCCTGACCGTCGCCAAGGTCGTCGATGCGGTCGCGGAGGGCGCCGTGGGAGCCCAGGGCGCCTGGGATGCCTGGGACGGGCTCCGCGCCGTCGTCGACCCCGCCGCACTCGCCGACGAGCTTGTCGTCCGGCACACGGCACTGGTCACCGCCGCGGACGCGCTGACGTCCGCCGCCCGCTCCCGCCTAGACGACCTCGAGACCGCCTGGTCACCGCTGGCGCGACAGGCCCCCGGCCGCACATAGCCGCCACCCTCAGTAACCGGACGCTAGTGGTCCCGAAGTAGCACCAACATCACCCGTTACACCGCTAAGTTGACAGGCGGAGCCATGCGGTTCACCTCGGCACGAAA
>NZ_CAKJTR010000267.1:2480-5634 GCF_917627355.1 Protofrankia sp. Cj3
GGGATCCGCGCCGATTTCTTCCTCAGAGGTCATCCGGTAGTAGCCGGAAGTGCGGGTGGCCGCTGATGGGACGGATGGCGCGGAAGTGCTTCCGATCGAGAGTGAACACGGCGTCAGTACGGAAGTAGGCGGCGAGAGCCGCGTTCATCGCGTCAGTGATCCCAATACTCATGTTCTTGTAGAGAGCCATCAAAGCACGGGCGGTGTGCAGGTGGGGAGACAGATCCGCCACCTCGTACCGTCTGATGTCAACTTTGCCCAGAATGTGATCCAGGACTGTGACAGCCGTGTCGGCCCCTATCCGAGTCGAGATCAGGTAGTCCAGCTCGGATAGCACGAAGGGAGAAATTACTAAATGCCCGATTTTGGTGCGGGTCTTGGAGCAGGTCGCATGCTCGGCGTCCAGGCGATTGAACACGGCGAGGAGGGCGGAGGTATCGGCGATTGCAACCGGAACAATCACAAGCCGAAACCCTCCGCGAGCATCTCGTCGACTCGGGCTGACATGTCGGCCGGGCCATCGAAGAGAGGAAGGTCGTCGTCTCCCATGGGATCGACCGGGTAGGGGGGGACGGGTTCGGCGTGACCGGCGGGTACCAGCGTGGCGATATGGCGCCCATTTTTCGTCACTGCAATCGTCTCGCCGCGCTCGGCGGCAGCGAGTATCTTCGCGGCCTGCTGGTTGAACTCCCGCGCGGTGGCTTCCATACCTCCAATGTACTACGGGAGATCGTAAATGTACTACAGCGAGGCTGCGGGTCCATGACGACCCGGTGCACGCCTTCGAAGTGTCCGAGCCGGCCGTCGGAGGTGCGTACGGGTACGGGTGGGATGCCGGCGGCGGGGGCCGGGTCTACGCGATGCACCTGTCGATGCTCCGCAAGGCAGCGCGGATGACCCAGGCGAAGGTCGCCGAGGAATACCTGCGGGTATGGCGCGGCCAGGAGCGCCGGTCGCTTGTCACAGAGCGGGGATGAGCACCGATGCTGGGTTACCTGCGCAGTGTGCGCGCCGTCCCAGAACCCCGCCCAGCCAGCCCCGGAGACTGGAGGCGAGGGTGTCTGCGGCCAGTTCCCGCGCCGCTTGGTGCTCACCCAACCTGCCCAGTGCGAAGGCGAGGATGGCCGCCGCAAGCAGGGTGACCGGGTGGTTGTCGCCGAGGATCCACCGGCTGCGGCTGCTGCCGGTCGACAGTCTTGATGGGCTTGGCGCGTCCCACGTCAAGGGGTGTCGCCGTGACCAGGTGACGCCGCACTCCGGCTTGCGCAGGTCTGCCGGAACCACTCAGGTCGGCCCGCTCCCGGCCAGCAGCGCGTTCGCGTGTGCCAGCACCATGGGTACCACCCCGGGACACAGATGCCCCCGACCACGCGTGCGCCGAGCACCCAGATGTTGTACGTTTGTTGTACGGTGGCCTCATGAGCGTCGGATTCCGCCCCACCGAAGAGGACCTCCGGATCGTTGAGGCCAACCGCCGTCAGGACGAGAAGACCAGCGACGTCATCCGGCGCGCCCTGCGACTGCTTGACCGGGAGGCGTGGGAGGCGCGTGCCCGCGAGGATATGCACCGGCTGCGGAACGAGGATCTGTCCGCCGAACCCGATGCGTGGGAGTACGACGCCAACGGCAACATCAGAATCACAGGTACGAACCTCGCGGTACCAGCCAGATCGCAGGACCAACCGTGATCCACGGGGCGGTGTACCCGGTGGATCTCGGCGACGCCAAGCGCGGGCATGAACAGCGGGGGCGTCGACTCGGCCTCGTCCTGAGTATTGAGCAGAACGCGTGGTCCACGGTCACGATCGTTCCAACGTCGACCGGCGCGCAGGCGTCCACCTTCAGACCGGAGGTGACCATCGCGGGGCGGTCGACCAGGATCCTGATCGACCAGATCCGCACCATCGACAGCTCCTATGTCGCGGGTGACCTCGTGGACTACCTCTCCCGCGACGACATGGCGCAGGTTGAGCACACCCTCTCGCGCTACCTCGGACTGCTTCGCTGAGCGCATCGCCTGGCTCCCGTACATCGGCCTCCCCCGCGACTGGACGAAGACAGAGGCCCGACGCAACTGACGGATCTGTCGAGTTGCTCCTACCGGCCCCCAGCCGGGCCGCGCGGCATGTGCAACCCGGGTACGGACACCGGATATGCGGCCCGATCACCAAAAAAGATGCTGGTAGAAGCCTGAGATCTACGCGAGGGTGACTGGTACCACCCCCGGGCTGCACACGTCCGCGAAGGGGGACTATCCGAGGAAGACGAGTGGCACCGAGGACTCAGCGAGGATGTTGAGGCCATGGTGAACAAGGGCCGAGCCGACCCCGCGCTTCTGGTACGAGCGCACGACCGCCAATGGGCTGAGGACCTGGACCTCGACTGGGGGCCAGTAAAGATCGGGGTTCGTGCTGGTGCGCGGAAGTCAACCGAGGGTCGGCAGAAGCTCGAAAGCGCGGCAGTGGCTGGGAACGACGATCTGGAAGTCCTTGCGGTCGACCGTCGCGACCTTGGGCGTGCCCAGGTGTTCCGCTGTAGCGACCACCACGGCGTCGACTGTGTCGAGCGGAAGATCGGCGTAGCGCCGCACCAGTTGGGCAGCGCGATGGAACTTGTCTCGCTTGTTGATGGCGGCGACGAGTACACCGGTGTCGACAACTATCACCGGTTCGGCTCGCCTAACTCCTCGCGAAGGATCCGAGATGAACGTTCAGCCAGATCACGTTCACCATCCATGATCCCGATGAACGACAAGCGGCGCCGCATGGAAAAGGCCCTCGGAGAGGGCTTCTCCGAGGGCCTTTCGCTGGTAGCGGGGACAGGATTTGAACCTGTGACCTCTGGGTTATGAGCCCAGCGAGCTACCGAGCTGCTCCACCCCGCGTCGGTGTGAGTTCACCTTACAGGACGCCAGGCGGGGGGTGTCAAACGATCTTGATTAATTTTTCCAGCCGGCCTACCTGCCAGGTACCGCCGTCAAGGTGGTCGCCGCGGGAGCCGCGGGAGCCGCGGGCGCGGCCGAATCCGCGGCGACGGCCGGCGAGGAAGGTGGTACGGCTGCCGGGGGTGAGCCCTGCGCGGACGGTGCGGGGGCCACCGAGGCGGCAGGTGGCGTCCTGGTGAGCTGCGCCAACCGGTTCAGCGCGTCCGACAG
>NZ_CAKJTR010000268.1:0-4663 GCF_917627355.1 Protofrankia sp. Cj3
CCGGATCTCCCCGGTCGCCGTGTCGACGTGGCGGATGTGGCCGGTGAGGCGGATGGGGCGTGCGCATCCGTGGATGCGGGTGATCTGGGACCACAGCGCGGCGAACGTGCCGTCCTCGATGCGGTCGGTGGGTAGATCGGGTGCGAGCACGTCACCTCCAGCCAGGGTTTTCCGGGCGCGGCACGGCGCGGCGAAACAGGGTGGGAGTGGAGCCGACTTGCCGGAAAGCGGTCAGGAAAGGCGGTGGGAATGGCGGGGAGATGGCCCCCTCTACCCGCTACGGCGCAGGTCGCAGGGGTCCGTCGAGGTTCCCGGCGACGAGCAGCGCGGCGGCCTGTGCCGGCAATAGACCAACCACTCGTCGTCCACGGCGGCCGGTCGGCGGGTGGGCTTCCCACTCTCGGGCGTAGTCCCGGGCGAAGTCGGGATGGTGCCCTGAGCCGTGCCCATGCGACACCCCCGGCGGGAACGACTGCCCGCAGGTCTCGCAGGTACGGGTACCACCGGACATGTCCACGGTGGTCGTCCGCACGGTGGTCCGGACAGTCCCGCTGGCGGCGGGGCGCGTCATCGCCGGCCGCCCGTCGAGGCGGGCTGGCGGGCATCCTCATCGGCCGCCAGCGCGCGGTCGAACGCGGCGCACGGACCGCACATGTCCGATGTCGGCAACGCCGAACCGCCACATCCGGGCGTTGAGCATATGGCGCGGTGGGACATAACCCGCGCGCCGGACTGGAGGCTCACGCCGTCGGACTGCTTTGCGGGGGTACGCTGGTTGCGCATCTTCAAATTCCTTCCCTGGCTGGGTTGGGGGTTGGGGTGCTCGATCCCGGTGGGTGCCAGCCCGCCGGGATCTTTGTCGTTTGGGTCAGCGTGCGTCGGTGCCGGCCGTGGCGAGGATCGCCGCGACGACCGACCGTCGGTAGCGGCGGTGACCGCCCGGCAGCGCCACGGAGGCGATCGCTCCCGAACGCGCCCACCGGCCGAGCGTCACGGGGTCTACCCGCAGCAGCCGGGCGACCTCACCCGGCGTCATCAGCGGGTCGTCGTTCCCGTGCACGGGAACGGGGGTGGTGAGCGCCTGATTCGGAACCATAGTCCGTGTCTCCCTTGTTCGGTTCACAGTCACCTTACGGCCGCCAAGCTTGGCGCGTCAAGCTTGTCCAGTCAAGATGTCAGGTCGGTACCACGTAGCGGAGCACAAGCACCGAGCCAGGCACGATCGACACCATGACGCGGACCGCCTTGCCTGCGGCCGTGTACCCGACGCGGGTGTGTTCGGCTACAGGCTGGTTGGCGCTGATCGAGAGCCGTGCGACCTCAGCCGCGGTCGGCATTCGGGTAATGATCTCGTCCACGTCATAGGTTTGCTCGTAGCCGGTTTCCTTAAGGATGTCTTCGCGCGTCGTATCTTCTGGCGCCGCGAGTTCAGTCCCTCGGACGATCGCCTCGTCGAAGTAGTCGTCAGAGATGATCCCTGGCTCACCGTCGATGTAACGCAGGTGGCGCCTGACAACGCACCGGTCGGCATCCGGGTGCAAGTCGAGGATTTCGGCGATACGGGGTGGAGGCTGGACCATCTCGACTTGAAGGTCCTGTCGCGTCGGGTCGTGGCCCTGACGCTCGATGTCGGCCTCCCAAGCATCAGACGACACTAGGCCGGTGTTCTCGGGTAGCTCGAACTCCGACAAACGCCAGACGAGTCGGCTAAAACCCCGGACGATCCGCCCTCTCTTCGGGCGAACGATCACGAGCCCTTCCTGTTCGAGTACCTGGAGGGCCGCCCGCGCGGTCGCGCGACTTACGTCATGCGCGCGCGCAAGCTCGGGTTCCGAAGGCACCAAGGCGCCTGGACCGAGCGAACCTGACTTGATCCGCTCGCGAAGCTCGTTGGCGATCTGGTCACTTTGCGATTCACGCGCCATCGTTGACCCCACCCGCACCATCTTGTATGCACAGCTTGACAGGACAAGCTTACTGGTCATCGGGCGACTCTCTCGCCAGGCGTTACAGAACGTGTCCACTATCAGCTGGGAGGGGAGGCAGGCTACCTCGCCGAGACCACGCCAGCGGGGGTCTGACGTGCTTCAGGGAGACTGCCTCCCAGCCTCCCTAAACGGCTGTTTGTGCGGCCTGACCTTGGGGAGGCGAGTAGGGAGGTGGCTAGGGAAAACTCCCAGCCTCCCCACGCCTCCCTACTCGCCTTCCAAGCATCAGATCCACAGAGCGTGACCAAAGCATGAGCCCGGCGGGCGGACGGGAACTCACCCCGTCATCCGAGCCCACCTATCGGCGTAGCGGCGGTGTGTCCACAGTTACGCCGTTCACGCTCCCCGTGCCGACGACGGACAGTGACGCAAGCTCGACGACGCAACCGATGACGCAAGGCACGACGCAAGCAACGACGCAAGCCCTTGCAAGGCCCCGTGACGTCTACATACACGTCCATGAGGGCACGCCAGAGACCACCCCGGAGCTTGCGTCATCCCCCGTCAGACCTCACTGACAGCCACGGAGCGTAGCTCCTAGCCGGCGGGCCGATCTCGGCGGGCAGGGCCGACGCGAGCGCGGTGTGACCGGTACCGGCTGGCACGCCGTCGAACAGCAGCTGCATCATCCGGGCCTGTTCGGCCGGCCGCTGTCGGCTTGGTCTAGGGGTCTAGACACCAGGTCAACGGCATGGTCACGGTCTAGACCGTGGTCTAGAGATCGCCGGGCGGTCTAGAGATCACAAGCCCGGGTGACCCGACCCCGTAGCGCCCCTGTGCCAACTTTCCGTACTTGGTCAAGGGCGCCCCTACGGGCCGCGCCAGCAACGCAAAACGGTCGGTACCTTTCGCAGGCACCGACCGTTCGGGTCGGGATATGAGATGCCCCCTCCCTCCGCGCTGTTCTCCGTGGTGGTGAAGAGCTACAGTTCGTATGATCAAAATCAGTGAGCCGTCAGCAGAGTCAGCGATACCCGTCAGCACAGGACCGCAGCAGGACGTGCCAACGCGGTATCAGGCGACACCAGAAAGCATGTAAAGAAGGCATCCCATCGCGAAGCGCAGGGTTTGCAAGGCAGGGGTTCGGGGTTCAAGTCCCCGCGTCTCCACCAGCATGTTTGCATGATCGGCGATCTCTATTTGCTATCGTCAGTCAGCGGATCGTCAGCAGATCCCGTCTCGGTGACGGGATCGCAGTCCGTCAGGGCTGACCGGAGACGGTCTTCGTAGTCGGCGGGCCGGTGCGTGTAGCGGTTCAGTGTCGTACTTGCGCGTTCATGTCCAAGCGCCACCTGAACGACGTTGACCGGCACCCCTTCGGAGACCAGCCACGTTGCGTAGCAGTGCCGCAGCCCATGGAAGGTCAGCGACGAGGGCAGCCCACCCGCCTCGCGCGCCGGCTTCCACACGTACCGCCGGAAGTTCGACCGACGCAGGATGTGACCTACCGAGTCCGGGAAGACCAGATCATCCGGACCTGACGCGACAAGCTCAGCCTGACGGCGGAGATGTGCGGCGAGCAGAACGGGAGTGGGGACCGTACGTCGGCCGGCTTCGGTCTTCGGGTAGGGCTTCATGCTGACGTGCCCGGAGACCTCCACCGCCGTTTCCGCGACAAAGATCCGGCCCTTCATCAGGTCGACACTCCGCCAGTGCAGACCGGCGCACTCTCCCCATCGAAGCCCCGCGTAGGCCGCGGTGAGGACCAGGGCGCGGTACTGCTCCCGAATCTCCGGAAGGAGCTTGCCGGTCAGCTCTTCACGGCTGATCAGTATGTCCGACGTCGCAGTCTTCCGGCGTGATGGTAGCCGCACCCCCTCACACGGGTTGACCGCAATTAGGCGTTCCCGGACGGCTGCTTTCATGATCGACGACATAAGGCTGAAGCACGAGATCACCGTCTGTGCCGCAAGCCGGCCCGACAAGCGGGTTACCCATGCCTGCACATCCAGGAAAGAGATCTTATTCAACGGCCAGTCTCCCCACTGCGGGATCAGGTGGCAGCGCATCCGCGACTTCGCCGCGTCCGCCGTGGTCAGCTCCACCTGGCGACTCTTCTCCCACCGGCCCGCGTGGTTGCGGAACAGCACGCGGCCAGCCGAAGGATCGAGGTAGGTGCCACGCGACTTCTCCGCCTCGACCGTTGCCAGGAAAGCGGACGCATCCTTCTTCGTCCGGAAAGTCTTCGCGACCTGCCTGCCCGACGGGTCGCGCCAGTTCGCCCGCCAGGTGCTCGCCGGAGTCTTCACGATGTGTCCCATCACACATCCTTGCCGGACAGCCACGACTCGAAGCGAGCGCAGGGGACGACCCACCGGCGGACACCGGCCCGGAACGCCGGAATCTCTCCGTTCTTGGCCATCGCGTACGCGACGCCACGACTCACCCCGAGAATCACCGCGACTTCATCAATCGTGTAGGTCGCGCGCTCAACCGTGAGGGAACCGCTCACGATGCAATCCTTTCGATGTCGAAGGTCTGGTCAGTAGCAGCGCGGGCGGCTTCGCGTCGTGATCGGGCTTGGTCGGCGGCCATGTCCGCGAGGGCCTGGTCGCCGGTGCGGGCGTAGCCGGTGGCGTGGAACTGCCATTCGGCGAGGGTGATGACGATGTCGTCGTCGAAGTCGCGTCCCCAGGCATCGAGCGGGGTGCGCTCGCCACCGTCGGGGCCATGGG
>NZ_CAKJTR010000269.1:0-4591 GCF_917627355.1 Protofrankia sp. Cj3
CCGGGCCGGGCGGGATGCTCGGGAAACTGACGAAGCTGGTCCTAGAGACCGCGCTCGAGGCCGAGATGACCGCCCATCTCGGCTACGAGGCCCACGACCCGGCCGGGCGCAACGGCCAGAACTCCCGTAACGGCACCCGGACGAAAACCGTGATCACCGAGATCGGGCCGGTCCAGGTCGACGTGCCCCGCGACCGGGACGCCAGCGTCACCCCGGCGATCGTCGCGAAGCGCCAGCGTCGCCTCGACGGGGTTGACGACCTCGTGGTCTCCCTGGTCGCCAAGGGGCTCACGACCGGTGAGGTCCAAGCGCACCTCGCCGAGATCTACGGCACCGACGTCTCCCGGCAGACGATCTCCAACATCACCGACAAGGTCCTCGAAGGGATGGAGGCCTGGCGGGCACGCCCCCTCGATGCGGTCTACGCGGTCGTGTTCATCGACGCGATCGTCGTGAAGATCCGCGACGGGCAGGTCGCGAACCGGCCGGTCTACGCCGCGATCGGGGTCACCGCCGACGGTGAACGCGACATCCTCGGCCTGTGGGCCGGGACCGGCGGCGAGGGCGCCAAACACTGGCAACTCGTCCTGACCGACCTGAAGAACCGCGGCGTGGCCGACGTGCTCATCCTCGTCTGCGACGGGCTGACCGGCCTGCCCGACGCGGTCGCGCAGGTCTGGCCCCAGACGGTCGTGCAGACCTGCATCGTGCATTACGCCGACCTCCGTGTTATGCCGCCCTCGCGGCCGGGATGGCTGGTGGCGGCCTGATTCTTGGCTGGAAGGTCGGCATAATCAGAGGCTTTCGAGGAAGGCCAACAGCCGGTCTGGGGGCTTGTAGCGTCCGGGTTTTGTGTTTGCCGGGGCGGTCAGGGCGAGTGCTTTCTCCTTGAGTTCGAGGTCGGCGTGAAGGTAGATCTGCGTGGTGTCGGCCCGCTCGTGGCCGAGCCAGAGGGCGATGACCGAGGTGTCGACGCCGGCGTGGAGCAGGCGCATTGCCGCGGTGTGCCTGAGGGTGTGGGCGGTGACGTTCTTCGTCTTCAGCGATGGGCACTGGGCTGCCGCGGTCGTGACGTGCTGGGCGAGGCGTTTCTCGACAGCGTCGCGGCTGAGCCTGCCGCCGGTCCGGTTCGGGAACAGGGGCCGCTGTGGTTCGCCGTGGCGTTCGGTGAGCCATGCGCGCAGGACCGTGATGGTGACCGTGGCGAGCGGGGTGATCCGTTCTTTTCGTCCCTTGCCGTGGCAGGAGACGTGCGGCCCGCTGCCGAGGTGGACGTCGCCGCGGGCCAGCCCGGTGAGCTCGGAGACCCGCAGGCCGGCTTGGGCGGCGAGGGTGAGCATGGCGTGGTCGCGCCGCCCGGTCCAGGTGGCCTTGTCTGGCGCGGCGAGCAGGGCGTCGACCTCTGGCTCGGTGAGCCAGGTGACGACGGCCCGGTCGAACTTCTTCGCCGGGATCGCCAGGACGCGGGCGATCGTCTCGGCGTGCTCGGGGTAGCGGAGGGCCGCGTAGGCGAACATGGAGCGGACCGCGGCCAGGCGGGCGTTGCGGCTGCGGGCGCCGTTGCCGCGCTCGTGCTCGAGGTGGTCCAGGAAGCTGCAGATGAGCGGGGCGTCCAGGTCGGCGATGCTGAGCTTGGAGGGCTGCTTGCCGGTGCGCTCGCAGGTGAAGGCCAGCAGCAGCCGCCAGGCGTCGCGGTAGGCGGTGACGGTCTGGCCGCTGGCGTGTCGCTGGCGGGCGAGCCGGTCGGTGAAGAACGCCTGCAGGACGGGGGCGAGGTCGGTCACGGCCGCTCCAGCCAGGCGTCGAGGCGCCGGCCAGCGGCGGCCATCAGCTCGGGCGACGCGGTCAGGTACCAGTTATCCCGAGATCGGGATAACTGGTATTACTCCGATTCTCGGGTTATTCCGATGTCCGCTCCTTCCTGCGTGTGACAGGCCCGGGACCTGCGCTGACACGGTCTGGCGACCCCGGGCCTGTCGGAATAAGCCGGTTTACTCCTTGAGACCGCAGAGGCGTTGGATGATGTCCTCGTGGTCGTGCCACAGCGGGGCCGGAAGTGGGCTTCGCGTCGTGGCGCTGGTTGCCCTCTCGAGGGCATGGCGCTTCATCTCGGTGTCGGCGTGCGCGTAGATGAGCGTGGTCTCGGGGTCAGCGTGCCCGAGCCACTCGGTGAGCAGGGCCAGCGGCATGCCGGCCTGGTAGAGGTGCATAGCTCGCGAATGCCGCAGCATGTGAGGGTGGACCCGGGCCGGGACTTCGGGACATCGGGCGGTGGCGGTGGCGGCGTGCTGGCGGATGAACCTGGCGACGTTGTCGTCGGACATCCGCGTCGGACGGTGGTTCCGCACGGTGTAGAAGATCGGGTCCGCCGGTTGCGGGGTGGGGTGGAACACCGCGGCGTAGCGGGCGAAATGCCCGGCCGTCTCGCGGGTGATGGGTAGGCGCCTGGGTTTCGCGCCCTTCCCGAGCAGGTCGGTGGTGAGCCGCCTGGTGTCGATGTCGGCGACGGTCAGGGCGAGCATCTCGGCGTCGCGGGCGGCCAGGTCATACATGAGGATCATGAAGAACTGGTCACGCAGCCCGGTCCGGGTGCTCGGGTCCGGGGCAGCGAGCAGCGCCGTCACCGCGGCTGTGCTCATGTGTTTCACCGGGGCCGTGGCGGGAGTCTTCAGCGCCGGGATGGCGGCGAGGTCAGCGAGGTAGATCGCGAGGGTGGGCTCGGCGGCCGCCGCGTAGGCGAAAAACGACCGGATACACGCCAGCCGCTGGTTGTAGGTCGAGGCCGTCCACGACCTGGTGACCCGCATGTGCTCGAGGAACCCGGTGACGGTGGCCCGGTCGAGCAGGGTGAAGGTAACCTTCTCGACACCGACGTGATGATGGTCGGCGACGTAGCCCAGCAGCATGTTCCAGGTGTGGCGACACGAGGTGATCGTGTTGGCGGCGGCGCCGCGCTGGCGGGGCAGGAACGCGGTGAACCAGTCGCGAAGGTGCCGGTAAAAGCCATCCGGGGCCTGCCGGCGGGTCGTCATGGCGTGACCACCGGGATGATGCCGGCCGCGCCGGTCAGGCCGGTCGCGGCGAGCCGCTCGGGCAGCAGATGCACGTACCACGCCGTCGAGGAGTACTTCTCGTGGCCCATGTAGGCGGCCAGATAGGGCAGCCAGGCATCGAGATCCTTGCCCTCCTCGACCCACCGCATCAGGGCGCGGGTGGCGAAGTTGTGTCTCAGGGTGTATGGGGTCGATCCAGGCGCGATGCCGCCGGCACGTGCGCGGCAGCGGTGGTAGCTGGCGATGAGCCACGCCGGGGAGTACGGGCGGCCGCGTGTGTCCTCGAAGAACCACGTGCGGTCCGGGCGCCGTAGGTCCGCTAGGCGGTCATAGCGGGCGAGCAGTCCAGCGAGGTCCTCGGCCACGGGAACACGGCGGTCCTTGTTGCGCTTGGATTGTTCGATCATCACGATGGCGCTCTCGGTGTCGACGTGGTGGCGGCGCAGGCGGCGGGCCTCAGGCGGGCGCAGGCCCGCGCCGAGCAGCAGCCGGAAGATGACCGGGATCGTGTACTCCCGGAACGGGCTGCGGTACTCGGTCTCGACGGAGTCGGCCGCCTGGAAGAAGGCAGCCAGCTCGCCGTCGGTGAACAGGTGCGGCAGGGTACGGATCGGACTGGCGATCCACGCCGACGGCACGACGAACGCCTCCGCCCCGGTCAGCTGGAGGTACTTGCCGAACTCCCGCACCGCGCGGCTGCGGTAGGCGCCCCAGGTGCCTGTCGCGGTGTCCTGGCACCACGCGGTCGCCAGTTGTCGGGTCAGTACCGTCTCGCTGGGGTGCTGCGCCGCGCAGAACCTGTCGAAACCGGCCATAGCGGTGTGCATGTCGCGCAGGCTGTGTCCCAGCGCGGTCCGCCAGTCGAGCATCGCCTCGATCTGGGGTCCGAAACTGCTGGTGAACGTGCTCATCGCAGCCCCTGCGTGGTGCAGGCGAATCCGGTCAGCGGCAGGGCGCACTGCCGCAGCTGCTCGCTGGCCAGGGCGACGTAGCGGCGGGAGGAGTTGATGCGGGCGTGGCCGAGGATCTGCGCGGCCAGCGGCAGCCCGGCCCCTGACTCGATCAGCCTGGTCCCCGCGGTGCGCCGCAGGGCATGGAACGACTTGCCGTCGTGGGCCACATGCTCGATGCCGGCCCGGGACAGGCGGCGGCGCATGAGGGTCGAGCCGGTCGACGTCCCCAGCCTCACATACGGCGCTCGGAGCCGGACGAACACTTCCGGGGCCTCGCAGTCGGGACGGCCATGCAGGATCCACGCGGCGACGGCGTTGCCTGCCAATGCTGTCAGGGGCAGCACCAGCGGCTCGGACGTCTTGGCCTGAACCAGCCGGATCTCGTCGCGCCGCCAGTCGATCTGGTCTAGGCGCAGCGCGACGAGGTCGCAGCAGCGCAGCCCGGTCGAGACCGCGAGCGCGACCATCGCGGCGTCTCTCTTCCCGCACGCCGTCTCGGTGCCGATCCCGGTCATGAGATGGTTGGTCTCCTCACGGGTAAAGCACGGCAGCGCCCGCACCCGCGGTGGCGCGGCACGCGCGAGC
>NZ_CAKJTR010000270.1:0-4551 GCF_917627355.1 Protofrankia sp. Cj3
CACGCCGCGCGGCCACCGGGCCCGGATGAGCGGCCACGGCCGTCAGGCGGGCAGCGGCCAGCCGTGGCCGACCGGCCCGAGGCGTCCCGCCCGGTCCAGGGGCGTGACACCCTGTACCCATTTCCGCAGCATCGGGACTTCGACGTTCCGTCCGCTCCGTCCGCCGAGCCGGGCGGGGTGCAGCGAGGCCCGGTCGGGCACCGGCCGGCGTATCCCAGTGCCGACTCGGTGTTCGGGTACCACGGGCGTACCGCCGAGCCGCCCGCTCCCACCAGCGGCCCACGGGAGCGCGATCGTGGTCCTTTCCGTGCTCCGGCGGAAGCCGGCCAGCCTGGCGCCGGACCGGCCGGCGGATGGGAGCCGGCTGCGGCAGCCCCGGACATGAGCCTCGACGGCCGGGCCGGTGAGCTGCCCCAGGCGCGCCTGCGAGCCCCGGCAGGGAGATCTGGGCAGCTCCTTTCGGCCGAGCCTGCCGTTGCCCGGCAGCGTGCCGGCTGGGATGCCGATGCTCGGGAGAGCGCTGCCGAGGACGCCCCTGCCAGCGGTGTGGCTGCCGAACCGCCGCTGGGCATCGAGCGTGGCATCGTTGATCCGGATTGGGCTGTGCCGCCGCCGCGGCCGGCCAGGGCCGGCCGGCTCGCCGGCCTCGTCGTCGGTACGGCGGGCGCGGTCACCGGAGCGGGCGCGGTGTTGCCGTGGAGCACGCTGAGCAGCGGGGCGGAGACCCGTACCTTTTCGGGGCTGACGGTTGGCGACGGTCGTGTGACACTGGTTGTCGGTGTCGTCCTGTTGATGATCGGCTTCGCGCGCCTGTTCGGGCGTCCGGCGGGGGCAGCGGATGGGGTGGTTGCGCGGGTGCTCGCGGCCGGGGTCACGGTGCTGTCCACGATGGACATCATCGCGGGGCCGCCGCCGCTGGCATCCTTCCGTGGCATTTCCGCTGATCAGATAAGCGTTGTTCCCGGGCCCGGCGTCGTCCTGACCCTGGTTGCCGGGCTGGTCGCGCTTGTTGGTAGCTGGCTGTTGCGGCCCGCGCGCGTGATCCGGCGGTGAACATCCAAGGATCATGACTGGCCGGCTGGTTGGTCAGTCAGCTCCGCGGGGCGGCTGGCGCCATGGCCGGCCCGCGGCAGCTGACCGTACAGGGAGGAAGGCGTGTCCGAACAGGATCGCAGTCCATGGGGGCCGCCGACCGAGCGCATCGCTGACTGGAGCGGCGAGACCGATGCCGGCGGCCCGCAATCCCGACCCACTGGCGAGGACCGCGGACACGAGCAGGCACGGCGGTGGCGAGCGGAAAGGCGCGCGGCAATGGCCCGTACGGCCGATCCGCGCTGGGCCCGATCCGACGATGGCCCGCCGCCGGCGGACTGCGTCGCCGTGGCCGCGCTGGACGCTTGGGACGTCCCGAATAAGCTGGCGAGCGCTGGAGAACATCAGCTGTGGGGCGCGCCGCTGGGGGCCGACGCGAGAACAGCCGACGCGAGAACAGCCGGCGGCGGGCCGGGCCTGAGCCGAACGCTCGGCGGCTTGGTGGTGTTTGCCGCCGGTGCCGCGACAGCCCTCGCTTCGTTCATGACGTGGGCTACCGTGAGCGCTTTCGGGCTGATCGAGATCTCGGTCAAGGGCACCGACGCGGAGCAGTACGGCGCGACGACGCTGCTGTTCGGTGTCGTGTCCGCCGTTCTCGGCGGGACGCTGATGGTCCGTGCGCGAAGCGGCCTGCTCTGGATCCTCGCCGCGGTCACCGGGTCCATGATTGTTCTTATGGCGATGCTCGACCTGTTCCAGCTCCTGCGTGGCACCCGGCCGGCTGGTCTGGATCTTGGTATGTCGGTCCGGGTCGGGCCAGGTCTGTGGATCACGCTTCTCGGCGGCTTTGCCGTTGTCGGCGGTTCGCTGTTCGCCCGCTTCGGGTCACGCCGCGGCCGTCCCTGACAGGGTTATCCCTGACAGGGCCGTCCCCCAGATGGGGGTCCTTTCGTCCTGAGCTGTGGGGTCATGACACCGCGTGGCATCCGGGCCAAGCTGGGTGACGGTCGCTCAGCGGCCCCGAATGGCGCGCGTTTCCACCCTGAGACGGGGGGCGGGGTGGGACGCGGCCTGACGGCACGGGCGACGGGCGACGGGCGACGGATGGGCTCAGGACACGGCATGCCGCGGGTCCGCCCAGCTCTCTGGCGGGGCGGGTGGGCGTGGGGTCAGCCGGCGCTGTCGGGCCTGAGATGGCCGTCTTCCACCGCCCGGCGGTACAGGTCGATCTTTGTTGTCGCGTCGCGGCCGACCTTGCGGTACTTCATCCTGACCCGTTCGATGTACTGCTTGGCGGTCTCGGTCCCCACGTTCATGCGTTTGCCCACCAGCTTCATGGGCATCCCGCCCGCGTACAGCCGCAGCGCCTCGCGCTCCTGTGCGGACAGCGCCGGGCGATCCGGCGCGTCGTCGGTGAACAGGACGAAGGCGAGCTGGGGCGATACCCAGCCATTTCCGGCCGCCGCGGCCCGGATAGCCGTGGCTAGATCATCAACGGTTTCGGTCTTCGGCACGAAACCGTACGCACCGGCACGGATGGCCTCGCGGACAGCGGCCGGCGCCGCTGTCGCGCTGAACACCACCACGGCGGGGCCGGTGTCGATCAGCTGCCGGATGTTGTCCGGCGCGGTGCTGCCATCACCGAGGTCGAGGTCGAGCAGGACGACGTCGGCGTGCCTTCCCGGGCCGGCGAGCAGTTCCGCCATGGTGGTGGCCTTGGCCACGAGTGTGCAGTCGGGTGTCGCCGCGAGTAGTCCCTCAAGCCCGTGCAGGACGATCGGATGATCATCGACGGCCGCGACGGAGATCATTAGATCCGCGCTGCAAGGGCTCGGGCCCCGGGGCCTGGCAGGGCCTGCCACGTCACCCTTTCGAACATCTTGGTCCCTTCGGATCGGTTAAGAGCGACCGGCAACAGGGGACGCGGCGTCGCGGGGCTGGGGCACGCACCTCGCCGCGTTGTCGTCGGTCGCCACCCAACACCTCCGGTGACTCCCTCCGCCGCCTCGCGATGCACGCACCCCAGCCCCGTTCCTTGATCCACGCCCCTGTTGCCGGGCGCTCTAAGAGCGCCTGGTAACAGAGGTGGCGAGCGTCCTCATCGGCTCCATCGCAGTTCCAGGGAGCCGCGTCCGTCCGCCGTGTCCGTGAACGCGTCGAGATGGCCCTCCATCCGGTCGCCCACGCCGATGGCCCGGACGGCCCGCGCGCAGGCCGGAGAGGTGGGAGAGGCCGGAAACGACACGAACACCTGGGCCTCGTCGCTGCCGCCAAGCACGGTCAGCAGGACTCGGCCGGCGGCCACGGACGCGAGGGACTCGTCGACCATGCGGGCTATCGCGCTGCGGGCCCCGGCCGGTACAGCGCTGAGATCTCCGAGCAGCTGGGTCTCGATCCGCAGGCCCCGGCGCTCAGCGACGGCGATCACATGCTCGAGGTCCAGGACGGTTGTACCGGTGATCATCCGGCGCAAGGTCGCGGCCTGGGCGGCACAGCGGCTGCGCACGGCCTCGTCCGCCGGGTCGAGCAGACCGTCCGCGATCGCTTGGACCAGCGGCAGCGTACGGGTCGCAAGCATGTCCCAGCGGCGGGCGCGGTCGGCCCGGACCGTTACGGCGGAGATCTCCAGCGCGTTCAGCTCAGCCTCGGTGGCCACGATCCGCGCGACGGTCGGGCCAGCCGCGGCCATGGCACGGCGAACCACCATGACCGCCAGCGGCGGGACCCACAGCCCCCAGGCCACCGCGGCCAACCGGGTGAGCGCCAGCGGCCCCGGGCCGACCTCACGCAGGGCCAGCACGCCAGCCACAACCGTCACGGCCGTGGTACCGAGCAGGGCCTCCCTGACTGGGCGGCTCGCCGCCGTCGCCACCAGCAGCCAACCGGCACCGAGCAGTGCCCAGTTGGCGAAACCGACCACGTTGTAGCCACGGCAGGTCAGGCCGACCAGAAGTTCCGTGAGCACCGCGGTGGTCAGCAAAGCGGCGGACTCCCAGCCCCGCAGACCTCGCCGGAGCAGGACGGTGGCGGTGGCCACGGCGAGAACCGCCAGCGTGAGCCATAGCGCCAGCGAGAGCGCCGGCCAGCGGTAACTGCTCATCATGGTGACAGCCGGCAGCAGCACCGCCGCGTGCCAGCAGAGGACGAAGACGGCAACACCGCGGGCCAGCCCGGTCTCGTAGCGGGTGCGGATGAGCCGGCCGCTGTCACGGGTGAGCGCCGCCCGCTCGGCCTGTCCGGCGTCCCAGGCCGCTGCCGGCAGGTCGTGCCCGCCGTGGGTACCGGCGGCGCTGTCCCCAGGCGTCCCCCGGGCCAGGAACGCCTCCAGCACGGACAGGTCACGTGCGCAGCGGGCGCGGACATCGGCGGTGGGCACCGCCGTGGTCCCCCCCGCCCCGGCCGGGCCGGTGGGGTGAACGGCGCCCATCGCGATTCCGGTGAGGGTGTTGACGAGCGTGTCGTGAACAAGGCGTTCCTGCTCCCGGCGGTCCTGTGCCCGGGAGCGAACGATCGTTGCGA
>NZ_CAKJTR010000271.1:0-2683 GCF_917627355.1 Protofrankia sp. Cj3
CTGGTCGGTTTCCAGATCGTCGTCCTGGCGTTGATCGGCGACCTGATAGTCCGTTCGCGCAGTGACAACTGAGGACGCCCCCGCCGGGATGCCGATCACCATTCCGCCACCTGAGCCACCTGAGCTATTGGGAGTGCCGCTGACCGGGCCGGCGGTGCCCGGGAGCGCTCCAGCGCGGATCGTGATCGTCGGTCCGGCCCACCCTTATAAGGGAGGTGTGGCCCAGCACACGACGGAGCTGGCACGCCGGCTTGCCATGCGCGGCCACCGGGTGCGGATCGAGTCATGGTCGCGGCAGTACCCGGTCCGGCTCTACCCAGGCCACCAGCGGGTGAGCCACCCTGAGACAGAGCCTTTCGCGGCCACGAGCTATCCACTGTCGTGGCGACGCCCGGACTCGTGGGTACGGCTGGGGCGGCGGCTGCGCCATGAGGTCGATGTTGTGATCTTTGTGCTGGTCACCCCGATACAGGTACCGGCCTACCTGGGCATCCTTGCCGCTCTCCGGCCGGGGAGCGGGCCGGTCGTTCTCGCGCTGTGCCACAACGTGCTGCCGCATGAGCGGCGTACCGGGGACGAGGCGCTGGCCCGCGCCCTGTTACGGCGGGTGTCGGGGGTCGTGGTGCATACGCCGACCGAGGCGGACCAGGCCCGCACGCTGACGGATCGGCCGGTCTCGGTCGCCATGCTGGCTCCACATCTGTGGCCGGGGCGACAGGCCACCGCTGCCGGCGGTGCTGCCGGCGGTGCCGCCGGCGGGGCGGACGATGGGGGACACCGGCATCACCGGCTGCTGTTCTTCGGCTTGGTCCGGCCATACAAGGGCCTGGATGTTCTGCTGCGGGCACTGGCGATGGGGCCGCCGGAGGTGCGCCTGACCGTCGCCGGGGAGTTCTGGGAGGGGCTCGACCGCCTCCGCGCGATCGTCGTCGATCGTGGTCTACGGGCGCGAGTGGAGCTGCGTCCCGGGTATGTGCCCGCGGCCGAGGTGCCCGCGCTGTTCGCCGCCGCCGACGCGCTCGTGCTGCCGTACCGCTCGGGGACGGCGACTCAGAACGTTGGCCTCGCCCATCTGTACGGTCTGCCGGTGGTGGCGACCAGGGTCGGTGGGCTGGCCGGGGCGGTGCGCGACGGTGTGGACGGACTGCTCGCGGCGCCTGGCGACCCGGTGTCGCTGGCGGGCGCGCTGCGTCGTCTCTACGAGCCGGGCGTGCTGGAAGCCCTGCGAGCCGGAATCGTCCCTCCAGATGTGGATACGGAGTGGGTTCGTTACTTAGAGGTTGTCATAGGTGCGACTGGGTCTTGTTAGGATACTTTCCGTTTGCATATCATGTTGCTCTAGTAGTGCGGTTAGCGCCGAGAACAGGGAGGTTGGCCTGGGATGCCGAGCCCGTCCGCCCGCCCGCCCGCGCGGGGCGGGCCGCGCTTCACTCCGGCGGAGCCCGCGCAGTGATGCTTTGTCAAGGCAGCTTTCGTCGAGGTGGCCGGTGAGCGTACTGCGTAGTCATGTCCTGGCCTACGCCGGTCATCAGATGCACGTCATTCGTCGCCGTGAGGTGAGCACGTTGTTGGCGTGGGTGGGCGACCTAGCCGGGCGAACCGTTCTGGACGTCGCTGGCGGTGACGGGTACTGGGCCGGTCAGGCTGTCCGCCGTGGGGGCCGGGCCGTCTGTATTGATCTTGACCGGGGTAAGCTGGACTTCGGCCGCGGGCTGCGCCGGCGTCCTGCCCTTGTCGAGGGGAACGCCCTTCACCTGCCGTTCGCGGACGCCTCCTTCGATGTGGTGATGTCGGTCTGCGCGATCGAGCATTTCGACGACGGCCCAGCCGCGCTCACCGAGATGGCTCGGGTGCTCACGGTGGACGGGGATCTTGTCATGTCCGCCGACGCGCTCACCCAGGCGCACCGGTGGCCGCGGCTGGTGGCCCAGCATCGGGAGAAATATCAGGTGAAACGCACCTACTCGGGCGATCAGCTGGCGGAGCTGCTGAGTGGTTGTGGCATGGCTGTGGTCCGCCAGACCTACATGTTCCGGTCACCGTGGGCCGAACGGCTGTACCTCACGCTGTCGGCCAGGGGCGGCCGGGCCGGCTGGAACGCGGCCGTGCCGCTCGCGCCTCTCATCGCGATGTCCGACCGGCGCAGCCCGGACGGCGCCGGCAGCGTCGTGCTCACCCATGCCCGCAAACGGCAGCTCTGACGGGTACGGAGCGCGACTTGCGCGGATTTTTCGGCGCTTCGTCCCCTCGCCAACGATTATGGCCGCTGCCGGGCCATTCGAGCCGGTGGCGGTCCGGGCGCGATGCTGTCACCGCGTGCCCAACTGTATTGGCCAGGTATGTCGATTTCGTTTCCGGCTGCCTGATTCACTTTTGATCTTAATCGAAAGTGAATCAGCGCGTCGAGGCCAAGGTATTGTGTTGTTTGCGAGCGCCAACCGTGCCGCCTCGTCCGCATAGTCATGCGTGCCCTTTCGGGTGGTCGCCCCGCTGGCTGTCACTCCGGTCGAGTAGTGGGCCACGAGCCCGCTGCCCACGGCCGCTGGCTGGCCGCACATATCGTCGCGATGCCATGTGTCACTGGTCTGGTGTTCGCGGCGGTGAATCCCGCCGCCGCGCAATCCATCCACCCGGGCGGCGCGAGCCGGACAGTCCTACTGCCGGTCGCTCGCTAAGAAAACAA
>NZ_CAKJTR010000271.1:3054-4888 GCF_917627355.1 Protofrankia sp. Cj3
CAAACACGAGCTATGATGAACATGTATAAGTACAGTTATGATGCGAGAAACAGCCGCCGGTAGATGGAGCTGGCCGGGCGGCGGCTGGGGGCGCGGAGCCAGGATTATCGGCTGGCCATGAACTGTCGCACGGACCTTCCGGCCCAAGCCGGCCACTCGCGAAGCAAGCAGCGGTGGATCCGCTTTCCAGTGGTTTCACCCGGTAGAAGCAGCGACGCCAGCGAGTTGAGATCGGTGATCGATTTTCCCGCCGGTCCGGATCGTCCAGTCGAAAGGGTTATGCATGAAGCGGTATAAACGAGATGACCGTAATGTCGTTGGTGCGAGAATCCCGGCCTTCGGCACGCCAGGGTGACTCCCGCCGCCGCCGCGCGACGCACGCGCCCCAATCCCATTCCTTGGTCCACTCTCTTATTGCCGGTCGCTCTTAGGAGCGCGTTTGAGATCGTCATTCCGGCTCGCCGCGTCCAGGCGCCCCCTGGCCGCGTTGTCGGCCACACCGATACAACTCATCCGGTATCGCTTCGGCCTGCCGCCTTGCCAGGGGGCGCCTGGACGCGGCTCACTGATCGAAAGCCCGGTCTCAAACACGCTCTAAGGGGCGGAACTTGACAGAGCTCGCGCAACTGTCCTCTCGGGAAAAGGATGTGCTCGCGCACTTCGCCCACGGACTCACCTACTCGCAAATCGGTAGAAAACTCGGCATCGCTGTTTCGACGGTGGATACATACATGCGACGGGTGCGGGCGAAGACCGGCGCTGTCAACACCGCGGAACTGGTTCGGCTGGGCCTGCAGATCGACTGGCCCAGAGACCAGCCAGCAGCTGGTTGACGGTGGGATCGGGTACCGGGCACCAGTTCGATTCCGCCGTCGATGGGTCCTGGTGGGACAGGCGGCGGGACATTCACCAGCATGGGTGGGATACGGGTGCTGCCCGCGGCGATGGGCCGCGGCCCGCGGGCGATCTCGCGGTAGCTGGTCAGGCGTATGAGGGCGTGTTGCGAAAGCTGGCTGTCCGGCTCGCCACGCCCAGGCGGCCCCTGGCCGCGTTCTCGGCCACACCGATACGACTCATCCGTATTCCGTGTGGCCCGCGGCCTTGCCAGGAACCACCTGGACTCGGCTGCATGGTCGAACGCCGGCTCCCGAAACACGCCGTAGCCGGGAAATGCGGCAGGCGTCCGTGGGCCTGAAGCAGGAGGGTGCCAGCTGGTGCCAGAGCTGCCGGTCAGCCGAATTGGCCGGAGAATGCCGCGGCCGTCAACAGCCGCGGCACTGGGGATGCCGATGGTTGGGTGGCACGGGAAATCCCCGCCGCTGCGTCCACCGGGCCGGCAGGGCCGCCGGACGCTTCCTACGGGCTGATTACCTTCGCGGCCGCGCTGTCACGGGCGGCGATTGCGGCACGAATATTGGCGAAACCACGGGTATCCGCGGCGATAGCACGCCGTTGATACGCCGATTCTACGGTGAACCACACACCGATCACATTCGTCCGGGCCTTACAGGCGATGTCCGCGAGCGCGACGGAAATCTGAGTGGGGCTCGGTGGCCCCTTGAAGGCAGGATCCCCGGCGGCGGCGAGCGGATCGGCGTAGTGGTACCCCGACTCGCTCATGCAGGCTGACCAGGCGGTGAAAACTTTTCTGACCCGGCTGTCCGTCTTGGACTCCTCGAAGGAGCGAAGCTGCGTCGTCTGGCCCTCGCGCAGGTCGGTGGCTGCCGGCACGGACGTGTTGAGGGTCCGGTCAGCCTCGCCGACGCACCCACCCGCCGGTACGGCCAGCCCGTTGACTATCGAGCGTCCTTGACCGGACAACACGGTCTGGCCG
>NZ_CAKJTR010000272.1:0-4411 GCF_917627355.1 Protofrankia sp. Cj3
GCGGGCATTTCCCCTCGGATGAGGCGGCGATGAAGCTACTTTATCTGGGAATCCGGAATATCTCGACCAAGCGCGGAGGTGAGAACGGGACCGGCACCCTGGGGTGGAAGCAGGCGCTGAACGCGATGGTGATCCTGTTCCCGGACAGACTTCCCCTTCACTAATTGAAGAGTAAATCACACGGTAAGGACAATGCTTGCCCATCCTTACACGAAAAACTGGACAGGCCCTCACCGGGTCGGCGCGGACACCGTCGGCGACTTGCTGCGCGCGGAGGGGTTCAGCCTCCAGGGCAACAGCAAGACGCTGGAAGGCGCGCAGAGCCCCGACCGGGACGCACAGTTCCGCTACATCAACGCCCAGGTCACAGACAGTCTGGACGGGGGTGACCCGGTCGTGAGCGTCGACACCAAGAAGAAGGAACTCGTCGGCGAGTACGCCAACCGCGGCCGTCAGTGGCGACCGAAGGGCGACCCGGTGAAGGTCGACACGCACGACTTCCCCGACAAGGAACTCGGCAAGGCCGTCCCCTACGGGATCTACGACCTGGCCGCGGACGCCGGCTGGGTCAACGTCGGCACCGACCACGACACCGCCGCGTTCGCGGTCGCCTCGCTGCGCCGCTGGTGGGACGGGCAGGGCCAGGCGTCCTACCCACACGCCCACCGGCTCCTGATCACCGCGGACGCGGGCGGCTCGAACAGCTACCGCACCCGCGCCTGGAAGACCGAACTCGCCGCGTTCGCCCTCGCCACCGGCCTGACCGTCACGGTGTGCCACTTCCCGCCGGGGACCTCGACATGGAACAAGGTCGAGCACCGGCTGTTCTCCCACATCACCATAAACTGGCGCGGCCGGCCCCTGACCAGCCACAAGGTCATCGTCAACTCGATCGCCGCGACAACGACCCGCACCGGTCTGCGCGTCCACGCCGAACTCGACACCGGCGTCTATCCAGCGGGAGCCACGGTCAGCGACACGGAGATCGACTGTCTCCCGCTGGACCGCCACAACTGGCACGGCGACTGGAACTACACCCTGCGCCCCGAACCACCAGCCCCACCACCGCCGCCGCCCGAGCCGGCCCGCGCCCCCGAACGCGCCGACTGGGCACACCCGGCCCTGACCGGCCTGAGCACCGCGGCCTGGGACGAACTGATCGCCTCGCTCACCGTCCCGCACCGGATCCAGCGCGACAACGAGCTGTTCGCCCGCAGGAGCGGCCCACCCACCCGCAGACCCGCCGGCGGCCACCCACCCGCCCTGACCCTCGCCGAGCAAACCCTCGTGACCATCCTGCGGCTGCGTTTCCGAACATCGCAGCCCGTCCTCGCCGAACTCTTCGGCGTCTCCATCGGCCCCATCGCCAAAGCAGACCGGGAGATTCGCCCGCTGCTCGACCAGAACGGCCACACCGTCGTGCCCGCGACGACCCGTCTCGCGACCCTCGCGGACCTGACCGCACACGCCCAGGCGCACGGCATAGACCTGACACCGAAGCCCAAACCAGCATGTTGATTATCTGCAAGCCCTAAGCAACCTTCAGTTTAGGGCAGTGTGATAGGGGCATGCGTTTAGTGGGGCTCGGTGCTGTGGTGGCCAGCGGGGCGGTCCGGCGGGGCCGCCGGAAGCCAGTCACCGATCAAGGAATCCGGTCGATTCACGACTGGACCACGCCCCACCACCTCGACGCGTGACAGTCCATGGATCGGCGCGCGTCCACGAACCGGCGGAAACACATAGAAAGCGAGACATTCAGTGGTGAAAAGACCCATGGACAGGCGCGCCTTTGGGCAGCCCGGCCGGCCCAATGACCCCGTCACGGGCCAGGGCGCGGAGTACACCGGCCGATACGTGGTCCTACTCGACCCGAGCAACCAGGAGAGCGGACTGAACGCACTGCGTTCCGCCGCCGATATCGCGTCCGTCGAACGTGTCCGAGGAACCGAGACCGCAAACGTCGCAGAACTCCTTGAGCGCCCCGACGTTTCGGTGCACTTCGAGGAACTCGCCGCCGCCGTCGTCGAGGTGCGGCTCGAGCAGCGCCTCGCACTCGTGACCGCGGCCGAGACGGAATCCTCGATCATCGCCGCGGAGCCGGAGCGGATGGTCTACGCCTCACCGATCACCGCCCCGCAGCAGGCACCGACCGAGTTCTACCCGGCCTACCGCAGCGACGAGGATGTGGTCGCCCGCCACACCACGGCCGAAATCGCCGCTGTCCAGGGCCCAGCCTGGGACGAGCAGAACTGCACCTGGGGCCTGCAGGCGATCCGCGCCAACGTGCCCGGCCTGACCGGTCGCGGTGTGGAGATCGCTATCCTCGACACCGGCGTGGACGCCGGCCACCCGGACCTGGCAGGGCGCATCGACGCCACGGCCTCCTTTGTGCCCGGCCAGGCCGTCCAGGATGGCAACGGCCACGGCACGCACTGCATCGGCACCGCCGCAGGCCCCGCCCACCCCCAGCAGGGCCCCCGCTACGGCGTGGCCTTCGAGGCCCGGATCCTCGTGGCGAAGGTGCTCAGCAACGCCGGCAGCGGCACCGACGGCCAGATCCTGGCTGGCCTGGCCTGGGCCGTCGCCCACGGCGCACGCGTAGTCTCCATGTCCCTCGGCGCCCCGGTCCAACCGGGTGAACTCTTCCCTCAGACTTACGAGATTCTCGCTCAGCGCGCACTTCAGCGCGGGACAGTGATCGTCGCCGCTGCGGGCAATGACAGCAACCGGCCCCCGAGCGTCCTGCCCGTCAGGCGGCCCGCCAACTGCCCCTCCGTTCTCGCGGTCGCCTCGCTCGACAAGGCACTCACGACGTCGTTCTTCTCCAACGGCGGGATCAACGGCCAGGGCGGCGAAATCAACATCGCCGCGCCCGGCAGGGAGGTGCGCTCGGCTGCCCCCGGCGGGGGGTACCAGAACCTGAGCGGAACCAGCATGGCCACACCGCACGTCGCAGGTGTCCTCGCGCTGCTCGCCCAGGCGAACCCCAATGCGTCCGCCGCCGAACTCGTGGCTGGTCTGCAGTCAGGTGCCTTCCCGCTGATGCAGCCCGTCAGGGACGTCGGCTCGGGTCTGCTCCAGGCGCCGTGAGCGACTCATCTCGCTCAGAACCGGTCGGGGTCATCCTCGCGGTCGACTCCGACCGGTTCGCGGACGTGGTCGAGGCCCTGCGGCAGGCCGGGCTGACGGTCGCGGACGACAAGCAGCAGCCAAGCCTCGGTACGCTCTCCGGCACTGTGGCGGAGGACCGGATAGCAGCCCTGGAGGCGATCGACGGCGTCGAGTCCGTCGACCGCGAGCGCATTACCCAACTCCCCCCGCGCGACTCGCCGATCCAGTGAGTCCGAGAAACGCCTCGGGCCTGAGTCCGGGGCGCCTCGCTCCAGGATGGTGAGATGGCTCGCCGTAAGTGTTCGGTGATGCCGTGGGAGGGCACGCCGAGCACCCGGCCGGCGTTGCCGGTCGGGTGCGTGTCGGCTGTCGAATGGGTGTAGCGTGCCAAAACCCGATTCTGGGGCTTGACCTGCGGTTTCGCTGTTCGATCAAGCGGCGCGGTGGTACTCGCTGATCACACCGCCGAGGACCGTGCGGCGATCGATCGGGCCGACGAGAGGCGTGCCGGTGGCCGGGTCATGGTTCGGCGGGCACTGCTCCCGTCCCTGATGGGACGGTGGTCATGGACGTGCCGGGCGTACGCGTCGAGCACGGCCGCGGCGTGGCGTTCGCCGAAGAGGAGGATCGTGTCGGTGCACTCCTGGCGGACCGAGCGGATGAACCGTTCCGCCGAGGCATCCGCCTGCGGTGTCCGCGGCGCCGTGCGCACGATCTGCACACCGTCGGAGACGCACACGTCGTCGAACGCCGGGGGGTACGTCGCATCGCGGTCGCGGATCAGAAACCGGACCGCGTCGAGCCGTCCCTGAAGGTCCATGACCCGGTGGCGTGCCTGCTGGCTGACCCCGGCTCCGGTCGGGTAGGCGGTGACTCCGAGGATGGGGACGCGGCGCGTCTGGATCTCCATCACGACCAGGACGTCCAGCCGGCGCACCGCGATGGTGTCCCGGTGGACGACGTCGGTGGCCAGTAGGCCGCTGGCCTGGGTGCGCAGGAAGGTGCGCCCGGTGGTGTCGGCGTGGCGGCGCGGGGCCGGGCTGAGGCCCGCGCCGGCGAGGATCCGACGCACCGTTCCCGCGCCGATCCGGTGGCCCGGGCCGAGGAGTTCGCCCTGGATGCGGCGGTGGCCCCAGGCCGGGTTGTCCCGGGCCAGGGAGCCTGTCAGGTTTTGGCTCTGCCAAGATTCCGGTGGTGACAGCCGGTGAGAGATATTCATGAGAGCAGGATCCGTTGCCGGAGCAGGGAGAAACCAGCACGGCCGTACATCTGCCTTTTGATCAGTTTCGTCTTTGGGAGC
>NZ_CAKJTR010000273.1:0-4395 GCF_917627355.1 Protofrankia sp. Cj3
GAACGGCGCAACAGCGCGTTCAAGGGCCCCCTCGCGGTCAACCCGTTCTACCTGGAGAACAACCAGCGGATCCACGGGCTGCTACACGTCGTCGGCCTGGCGCTGCTGCTGTTCTCGCTGATCGAGCGCGAGGCCCGCCGCGCCGCCGGCCCGACCGGGACGGTCGCCGGCCTCTACGCCCGCCGCCCGGCCAGGCCCACCGGCCGCCTCATCCTCGAAGCCCTCGCCGACCTGCGCCTCGTGCCCGCTCACAACGGCCAGCCCGCCTACATCCCCCGGCCCACCCCACTCCAGCAGCGCGTGCTCGACCTCCTCGGAGTCGACCCGACCAAACCCCCGTGATCAAGAAAACGGGCTGGTCAGAGACCTAAACCGAACGTGCGGAGTGCAGGAGATTACCGTCAGATGGGGGAGTGTCGCTGGCGGCCTACCTGGTACTTCTGTGGATGTTGGGATTGGGCTGGACGGGATGCGGCATGCGGGCGCGACCCGACACGTAGGCAGCATGACCTGAACCGAGTTTCTGGCACCCGCACGGCCAGACGGGTTGAGAAGACATTATCAACCTATAGACGGCTGTACGGAGAGAAATAACCAATGGATAATCAAATCTTGAACATATCTCGTTGAAGGTTGGATGTAAGGGATCCGTGGCCCAGTCGCTGTGACGAGCGCCTGCCGACGTTGGACGAGATCTTCAGGGTGTGGTCGCCGATGGCGGAGAGACGAGGATGCGCCTGACCCGGCATTCGGCGAACGGCCAACCTCCCTACTGAACAATTATGATCTTGTGATAAGAAGTTCTTCCCGCCCTCGCAGGGTGAGGATCACAGGGAGCGTGCTCAATGACGGCACCGCTTTCTCGCGCATGCGACATTGCCGACGAGAATGAAACCGGCCGGCACCCCGTACTCACGTTGTTCACCTACGAAGATCTCCATAAGGAGATCCGGACTGCTGGCGAGCGGTCGACTAGCCCTGCAATCCGCCAGAGCTGGGATCGTCTTGGAGATGTGGTCTCCCAGTTGGCATCCGGCGAGGAAGCAGGGTTCGACGTCGTGTCGGGACGTCGATGGTTCCTGGTGAGGGTCAGCATCCAGGGCTATCGGGGGATCGGCAATGCCGAGCCTCTGGTATTGAACTTCCAGTCGACCCCGGGTATCACGGTGCTGCATGGCCCCAACGGCGCTGGTAAGTCCAGCATTGGTGATGGCATCAACACGTGTCTTCATGGCAAGCCTGGCGGAGCCGACAAACAGCAAAACAGAACGGCCGGCAAGAAGCCGCTGTGGGAACCGGTGTACTGTGAACGTGATGCCGACATGGCCCGCGTGGAGGTCACGCTCGTGTGTGGGGAGGAGCGTCTCCACCTCGAGTGGTGCCAGGATCGGAACGGGCAGACAACTCAGCGGACTGCGGTATGGGAGCGCGGTGAAAAGCGGCGCGAGTTCGAACCCGGCAGTGTGTGGACCTCGGCTCTCGCAGGGCACCAGCCGGTCTTCGCCTACTCCGTGTGGGAGCGGCGTATCCAGCTCAGCAAGGATTTGCAAGTCTATTTGGAGAACATGCTCGCGTTGGGCGGCTGCTTCACCGCTCTGGCGGTCGAAGTTGAACGGCAAAGCACGGCGTTCACCGATGCAGAGCAAGTATGGCGAGGTTCATGCCGGGACGCGATGGCCGTCCTTGAACGTGTTGATCAGGCGCGACGACGGGGCGATGATTCTGATCTGGTCCCTGTCCGGATCCCGGATGTAGCCGATGATCCCGAGGTGTGGCTGAAGGAAGAGTGCCTTACGGAAGCCGGTGGTGCGATTCCTGAGGTCACCGTCGAACATCAGATCCGCATAACGAAGTCTGCGGCCGAGTTGCTGGCCGCGACCGCAGAGCTGGAAGACGCGGTCGGCGGCTCGCTCCACCAGCGGCTGGCCGCGCCGCTCAAATCGCTGCGTGAGGTCTCGAAGAAGCTGGACGATCCAGGTGACATTTGCCCTGTCTGCGACACATGTGAAGTCGACTGGCTTGCCCGCCTCTCTACCACTACGGAGCAGATCACCAGCCTCGCCCGGCATCGCCAACGGGCCGAAGCAGCAGCAAAAGATCTCCGTGATGTTACAGAACGTGATCTCGACGAGGTCGTGGCTGTCATGCGCGATGCGGCGGACGTTTCCACCGCTGCGGCGGCCTTGGAACACTGTGCGTCGTTGACACAAGCCTTCCTCGGCGCGATTGAGGCCGAAGGTGTGGGCTCTCATCCCGCAGTCCTGAACGCCGCCGCGGCGCTTGCCCGATGGATGATCAATGGAGAGTGTCGGGAGCTGCTCCAGCGGGCGGTGGAGCGGAGCAACCACGACCGTCAGTGGCGCTGTGCGCGGCGGGAAGGGGTGGAGGACTTTATCAAGTTTTGGAGGGAGCAGGGTCCGGCCGTTCGTGAAGCACCAGCCTGGAAAGAGACGAGTAAGCGGGTTGGCGAGCTCCGCGACCGGCTGAAGAAGGATCGCAAAGCTGCGTTGCACACCAAGGCGGACGAGCGGGTACAGGGTCTGCTTGCGGATGTCGGGCTGAGTATTTGCGATCTTGAGGTGAAAAGGACGACCGCGAATATAGAGCTTGTCGATCTTTCCGGCAATACACTGAGTTTGGGCATGCTCTCGGCTGGTCAGCGTAACGCCGTTCTCCTCGCACCGTTGCTCGCCACCGCGGATGGCGGTCCTTTCGGTTTTCTGGTGCTCGACGACCCAGTCCACGCGTTCGACGAACTGCGGGTCGACCGCCTCGCTCACGCGGTCGAGCAGCTCGCCACGGATCGACGGATCATCGTCCTTACCCACGATGAGCGACTCAAGGAGCACCTCCTTGCACGGCGTCGCGTGCCGGTCGATGCGTGGACCGTTGAACGCAACATCCACACCGGCAAGGTCGCGGTCAGGGCAAAGGAGACGATGTGGCGCTGCATCCTTTGCGATGCCCGGGACGCGCTCGGCCTGGCCGGGAAGGTACCCGGCGGGAAGTTGTCTGCGACCACGCTCATACGCGGCATGTGTAGGCAAGCGCTCGACAACGCACTACGCGAATTCGTGATCAGGAACGCTGTCCGGTCAAGTCGGGACATCGCCTCCGACCTCGCCTGTCTTGACCAGGCATCCACAACTCGGGACCGCCTCGACGTTGCCGCTCGCCTGTACACTCCGATGCCTGGAAATGATCATCCTGTGCTGTCCGCGAAGCAGCAGTGCAGTCGATACCTTGACGGGTGGAATGCTGCGGCGCACGGCAACACGCCGCGGCAGGAAGCGGGACGGCAGGAGATCGATGCGGTAGAGGCGGCCTGCCGGATCCTTGCCGGAGACACGGCATGAACCCTGCTGATGTGACCTACCGGCGCATGCAGGTACTGGAACTGCGTATCCGGCTCGAGCTGGTCGCCGCAACTGCCTACGACCAGGTATGTAAGTCTCCGGTAGCGGGTGCACAAGACAATATCCGCAAGCGGCTCTTGTTCCTCATGTCGTACGTCCCTCACGACCGGTACTCCGAGACATACGGGCTTGTTAACCTCGGCCGACACGTGTACGCACGAACCTCGGACGTTCTGCACGGACGAACAAATATGATTAACATACCTCAAGTTGTGATCGACGAATGGCGTAAGATCGTCGAAGATCTTGAAGCGTTCTTGGATGGCGGGCAATCATATAGGAACTCATGTACCCAGATCATGTAATCGGAGCGTCGCTACGACCGTTTGAATTTGCCAACGGCTCATCCCGTGACCGTCGCGACTCCTCGGCTGAAGAGATGATGCCAGCCACAACAGGGGACCATTTCCCGCCTGAGTTCAGGCAGCTGCTCGCTACGGCCAGCCGGAGGGTGGTTACCTTGTCAGCATGAAGTGAGGCAGGCGATGCCTACCGTCTTGTGACCAGGGCGGGCTGGGAGAAGAAAATCGTGGCGGTGACGGCTGGCTGGGGGAGGCACCTGGAGTGGTGGCAGTGGTGAGATGGTCGGGCCGGGAGGCCCGAGCTCTGCGTGAGGCGCGGCGGATGAGTGTGATGATGTTGAGTACGAACTTGTCGCCGTGCTTCCTGTCTTCGCCATTATGATCAATAATGGTCCGATTGGCGATCTTAAGTTGGTGGCGCGCTGGTAGCCGCCTGGCCGAGACCCTGGTGGCCAACATGCCCGGCAAGGCGATCACGCCAAGCGTCCGACAGCAGCGGATCGGTGACACAAGGTGTGTCATTTTGTGGGGCGACGGGGCTTCACGCTTGCAACTGAGGGCGTGGTCGGCAAGGAGTTCCCAGGACTATCGATTGACGTGGGAACCCTGCGTCGGCCGCGCCGAGCCATCCTTCACTCGGGTACCGCCGCAATGGCGGGGACTACCTACTCCACACC
>NZ_CAKJTR010000274.1:0-4383 GCF_917627355.1 Protofrankia sp. Cj3
CGGGACGGTGGTCGCGTCGCTTTCGGCCCGCACTGTGACATGGCCGGAGACGACATGACCGGAGACGGATGTGTTCCAGGAACGAGCAAAAATGCTGCCCGGACGTCCCGACCTGTTTGTCATCGATATACCGAGGCCTGTTCTCGTCGGGCTGGGGAGCGCTGTCCTGTTGCTGGTCGTCCTGGCCCTCGTCGGGTCGCTGGACTCGCTCGCGCTCGCCGCGGTGCTCAGCTACCTGATTCTTTACGGCTTCTCGCTCGTGCTGCTGCGCTCACCCCACCAGGCCGGATCAGGCCGGGCGGACGCCAGCGGGCGGGCCCGGCGCGGTGTCGTTAGAGCGTGTGTGAGATCGGGCTTTCGATCAGTGAGCCGCGGCCAGGCGCTCCCCGGCAAGGCGGAAGGCCGAAGCGATATCGGATGAGTTGTCTTGGTGTGGCCGACAACGCGGCCAGGGGGCACCTGGGCGCGGCGAGCCGGAATGACGATCTCACACGCGCTCTGAGAAACGCGCTCTGAGAGTGGCTGGCACGAGGGCGTGCCCCAGCCCCGTGGCGCCGCGTCCCCTACTGCCGGTCGCTTTTCGTCATCCAGGTGAGGTCATTCTCGGTGATCCTTAGCCGCGCCGCGATCTCCTGGCTCGTCCGGCCGGTCTCCACCGCTTCACGAAGCGCCTGATTACGTATGGTTCGTAGCGATGTGCGCTGGGCGCAGTCGGTCCAGATCAGATCGTTTGCGGCGACCGCCCGTTCGATTGGGTCGGTGATGGCAAGCACCTCGTCATGGGATAGCACGCGACGATAGTCGCCGCTCCGCGCGGTTCTGGCAATGCCCGCGTACGGCAGAGTTCGAACGGCAGCTACCAGCTGTCCAGGTCCCCGGGGCTGACGTTGCCGCCGAATGGGTAACGTGCTGTCGCGTCAGCACTATATACCGTACCGTTACCGTGAGGCAGCCCGTGTGCGGCAGTCAGGCGACGCCGCCGTGTTCCGTGGTGGGCAGCGTCCGCCGCCGGTCGTGACGGTCCCGTACCCGTAGGTAGATCTCCAGGGAGAGGTTGAGCAGGAGGTGCCCCTCGTGGGCCGGCCGGCGGAACGTGCCCGGCTGGACGCCGAAGAGGCGGGCGGCTCGTTCACGCCGCTGGTCAAGCGTGAGGGCGAGGGTACCCGGCCACAGGCACAGCATGATCCCGGTCGCCTCGCTGTGCGGCTGGTCCAGGGTGGCGACGGCGGCGGTGAGCAGGCGATGCGCGAGGATCGCCCGGTCGTGGATTCCCTGGCGGGGCATGCCGGCCTCAACAGGCCAGACCAGGTCGACGAACTCCGGCGTATATGTGACCAGCTCGGCGGGCCGGCCACCACGGCGGAGTATCCGGACGAGCTGGTTGCGAATCTGTTGCACATTGGCTGTGTCCATCGGGTGGTTCGGTCGTTCCCTTCGAGATGACCTGTGAGGACCGTCTTTCGTAGCGGCTCATGCCAGTTTCTTGCCAGGCGCGTGCCCCGCTGGCCGCATCGGCTTTCCGCCTGCCAGCCTTCTACCAGTTTCCGTATCTGATTCTGGCATGACACCGTGCGTCGAATCTGCCCGGTACGGGTGCTGCACTCTGCCACGGCCGCGATGTTCACTGTTCGGTGACGGGCGGAACGTGGGCTGGCAGCGTGACAGGCATGATGCCGTCCGATCGTTGATCGGTCGTTGCGGCTGCCCCGAGCGGGCAGGTGATCGGAGGGTTGCCGATGAGCATGGAACCACAGCTGATGTCGGAGCCAACGGCGGAGCAGCGGTTGTACGCCGCTGTCCGCTTCGCGGGTGACGACCGGTCGAGCGTCGCTGAGGTGGCGATCCTGTTCGAGAGCGCCGCGGCGGCCGATGACTATGCGCTCGGCTGCCGGTGGGACGATTATCTCGTCGGTGCGATCCGTTTCCATCTTCCGCCGCGGGCATGCCGGGTGCGGTGGGTCGCATGATTGAGGGTGACCGGCAGCAGGGGGCGCGGCGTCGCGGGGCTGGTGCCCGCGCCTTGGCCTCGTTCCTTGATCTACCCCTTGCCGTCGGAGCGGCTTGGCCGTGGTGCGGCGGGACGCCGCGCCGGCCAGCGGCAGCGCTGTGGTTGTCGGTGCGCCGCCGAAGGCCTCCACAGAGATCCGTCAGGATGGATGCGTGGTGGTGCGACAGGCGGCGATGAATCGGGTCAGCTCGTTCACTCGGTCCGACCGGGCGTCAACCGCGCGGTTCACCACCCGGATCAGGTGATCGTAGGCGTCGGTGTGGTCGTAGCGGGCGGTGTCCGCGATCCGTAGTGCCCACCGCCAGTAGCCCTTGATCGTGTCTGCGAGCGGCATCCGGAACTGTGCTATCACGTCCCGGATCGGTTCCACCGCGGCATCGCCGTAGGCGATCAGATAGCGCTCCACCATGTCAGCCATGAACGAGAAGTGCCGGGCCTCGTCCCGGCCGAGCCGGTTCAGGATTTCCCGCAGCACCTCGTCGGTGACAACGGCACGCAGCTGCTGGTAGTAAAGCTGGGTCGCCTTTTCCTGCACGAGGGTGTAAGCGAAGAGCGAGATCGGATTGTCGTGGGGCAGGCTGAACGCCCGCCGGCCTTCCGCGGCCAGCTCCAGGCGCAGGTGCTCGGGCTCGGCGAGCCCGGAGGCCACCTGGTAACGGAAAAGAGCACGGGCGTGGCTGTCTTCTTCCTGCGCCCAGCGAACCGTGAAATGGTAAAGCTCCCGGTTGCGCGCGAACTCCTCGGGGCTGACCCGCTCGTCCAGCGGGAAACGCTGGTTGTAGAGAGCGAAGTAGCCGGGTAGATGGTCTTCGATCAGGGTGATGAAGCGGACCGCGGACTGCTGCCCGCCGGTCAGCTTCCCGCAGTCCGCGTTGTCCCAGTCGAAGTCGGTCTCGACGTCGAAACGGCGCGCGGCCGGCCCGGCGGCCATGAACGATGTCACTGCCTGCTCAATATCGGCCGCGGGCAGCAGCTGGTTTGTCTCCTGCTGGGAGGCTGTCGTGGTCCGGGTCACGGCCATCGTTCCCCCTGACCGGGTCATCGGGTTTTCCGGCAGGTCAGGGCGTAGTGCTTGGTGGTGTACCCCCACCCAGCGTTGGCGATCTCCAGGTAGCGCTCGAGCCGCTCGGCCAGACCAGGTTTGATCCTTTCGATGTCGGCGGCGCTGGCACGGACGTTGGCCAGCCAGTCGTCGATCGTGCGCCGGTAGTCGTCGGTCAGGTCGTCGAGACTGCTCAGGGAGAAGCCCGCGTCCTCGGCGCCGCGAACAAGCTCGGACACAGGTCGCAGGTCTCCCCAGCCGAAGATGGAGTCGCCGACGAACCGAGTACCGGCGCGTTGGTGGAACGTCGTGTGGGCGGCCGTGCTGCGGAAGCAGCTCTCGGACACATACAGGCAGCCACCGCGGCGTAGCAGCGTCCGGGCCCGGCGGAACGCGGCGGTCAGATCGGGCATGTGCACGATCGACCCGAGCATCGTCACCGCGTCGAAGCTGCCGCTGGGGAGGCTGGTTTCCTCGAAGTGCCCTCGCAGCGTGGTGACGCGCGTGGCCACCCCGAGCGCCTCGGAACGCGCGCGGATGTACTCGTGTTGGCGTCCCGCCGGGCTGATGCCGACCGCCCGGCATCCGTGCTCCCGGGCCATGAACAACAGCAGCGATCCCCAGCCGCAGCCGACGTCGAGCAGCTGTTCGCCGCCGCGCAGGCCGAGCCGTTCGGCGACGAAGCGCAGTTTGTTGATCTGTGCCTGCGCAAGTGTGTCAGACGGTGACTGGTAGCGCCCGGCGCTGTACTTACGTGACGGGTCCAGGAACAGGCCGAAGATTTCCGGGTCGAGGTCGTAGTGCTGGTTGGTGTCGGCGACGGCGGTCAGGGCTGTCCCCGCGGCCGGCGTCATGCTGGATCCAGCGCGAGTGCGCCCGCGACCACCAGGGCGACGTCGTGGATGGACGAGAGGGTGAAGATATCCTCGTCGTCCAGCTCGACGTCGTAGTGGCGCTCGATCCTGGCGATCATCCGGAGTACCTTGACCGAGTCCGCGCCCTGCATCGACCGCAGGTCGGCGGACGGGGTCACGCTGCCGGCGGCGAGGCCGAGTTCCTCGGTCACGATCCCGGTGATCGCGGCGACGATCTGCTCATGGCTGGCGGACATCAGTGCTCCTTCGAAGGATGGTGGTGACGGGCGCATACGCCCGCGCCTGTCATGGCCGTGCCTGTCATGGCCGCGCCTGTCATGCCAGCGATTCAGCCAGGGCACGCCGGATGCGGGCGCCGCTGCCGAGGTCCAGGCCGGTCAGGGTGCCGAAGGCGCGGCGGATCTTCACATGGAGCCGGTCGAGCTCGCCAGCACCGGCGATCCGCGTCAGGAAGAACT
>NZ_CAKJTR010000275.1:0-4332 GCF_917627355.1 Protofrankia sp. Cj3
GGACGCGTCGCCTCGGCCGGCTGGCCGCGCGTGGCGGACGAGCCGCGGGCCGCTTCGGCGAGGACCGCGGCCGCGGCCGCGGCCGCGGCTCGCGCCGCGGGTCCTGACCCGGGTGTGCTCGACACACCGTCGCAGACGACGGCGATCAGGGTGGAGCCGACCATGGCGATACCCATGGCGTCCTCGTTGGTGGTATGTCGGACTCCCCGGTCACAGACGCCGGCAATAAGGCCAAGGTCGATCTCTCGGTGATCTGCGTCACCTGTCTCCGGCGGCATCTCGACCCGCGGCGGCATGCCGCATGTTTCGCAGCGGTGGTCATCCGAGTACGCCGGGTTCGTGCACACCGGGCAAGGCCCCCGTTCTGGTCGGTTCCGTACCTCTTCGTCCCCGGCGTACGGATGATCAAATTCTGTGGTCATGTCACACGGCTTGTCGGTGAACCGCTGATCGGTGGGAATCGTGCCGGGGTCTGGTCGATCATTCCGATCAGGATCCCTTCGGCGGCGGACATCTTGGCGGCCCTGCATGGCTTAGCGCGTCCGGCAACAGAGGGCGCGGCGTCACGGGGTGGGGGATCGGCGTCGGCGATGCGGTGTCTGTGCGTGGTCGACATGCGGCTGGCTCGACACCGGCAGTGTAATCATGGCGGAATCGACGGCGCTCTTTGATCGTATGGATGATGTCGAAGGTGTGTTCGCCGTCACGGTTTGACCATAGTGCGGCTGTTGACGGCGATGAGGTGTTAAGCAGTATGAGCTGTTGTCAGCTTGCGGACAAGCTAAGAGCGCCCGGCAATAGGGGTGTGGGTCAAGGAGTGGGGCTGGGGTGCGTGCATCGCGAGGCGGAGGAGGGAGCCACCGGGGTGTTGGGTGGCGACTGACGACAACGCGGCGAGGTGCGTGCCCCAGCCCCGCGACGCCGCGTCCCCTATTGCCGGGCGCTCTAACACGCGCCAGACTTTCTGATCATACAGCTTCCCGTACGGCCGGTGGCCCAAGCGAGCTGGGAAACCGTATACCGTGTGACGATGTTCTCTGACGCGTCCGGGATACGCGCTGGTGGAGTTCGCTGATGGCTGGCCAGCAACGGCGTGGCGGCGGTGGGGTGGCGCGTGGCGGCCAGGGCGGTCGAGCGGCCAAGGCGGGGTCGCATCGCAAGGGCGCGTCGGCTGGTAGCGGTGGCCAGCGCAGGAAGAGCTTGGAGGGCCGTGGCGCCACTCCGCCGGCTGAGCTGCGGCCAGGCCACCCAGCTCAGCGCAGAGCCGCTGTGATCGCGGCGGCTGAGGCGCGACGCCCGGTGGGTTCGCGGGCTACCGACGGCACTGGGCGAGCCGGCAGCGTCTCCAACGCTCGGGCGGGTACGGACAGAGCCGGTGATGACAGGGCTCGGGACGAGGGTGGCCGGGCGGCGCGCGGTCCGCGTCCACTCGCTGGGACAGGCCAGGGCCGAGGTGGGAAAAAAGGCGGGAAAACCGGTGGTGAACGGGTGCCGCGGTCCGGTGGTCGTGCTGGCGGGCCCGTCCGCGGCGGACCGGATCGGGCTGGTTCGTCCCGCTCCGGCCGAGCGGAGCGCGATGGTCGCGGTGACCTCGACGAACTGGTAGTCGGCCGTAACGCGGTGGTGGAGGCGCTACGAGCCGGTGTTCCGGGGTCAACCCTGTTCGTTGCCGGTGGCACAGAGTATGACGAACGTCTTGACGAGGCCCGCCGGCTCGCGCCTCCTGCCGGTGTGGCTGTCGCGGATGTCGCCCGCGCCGAGCTGGACCGGATGTGCGGTTCCGCGCCGCATCAGGGGCTGGCACTGTCGGTGCCGCCGTTCCGGTATGCCCACCCCGATGACCTCCTGGCCCGTGCGCAGGCCGCGCCACCGGGATTGTTGGTGGCGTTGGACGGAGTGACCGATCCGCGTAATCTCGGTGCTGTGATCAGATCGGCGGCGGCGTTCGGCGCGCACGGCGTGGTCGTGCCCGAGCGACGGGCGGCCGGCGTGACCGCGGCGGCGTGGAAGACATCGGCGGGTGCCGCCGCCCGGTTGCCGGTGGCGCGGGCGACGAACCTGTCTCGGGCGTTGGCGGCCTGGGCGGATGCCGGCGTTTTCGTCGTTGGATTGGCCGCGGACGGCGAGGTTGCTCTCGACGAGCTGGAGATGGCCGGTGATCCGCTGGCGCTGGTCGTCGGCTCAGAGGGACGTGGCTTGTCACGGCTGGTCGGGGAGCGTTGCGATCTGACCGTGCGGATCCCGATGGTCGGTAACGTCGAGTCGCTCAACGCCGGGGTCGCCGCTGGCGTGATGTTGGCGGAGATCGCCCGCCGCCGCCGGGTGGACGGACAGCGATAGCCGGGCTCCGGCCGCTAACGGAGTTGTTCGGACCACCGCGGCGTGGCTGTGGCCACGGACCGTCCGGTTTCGTCGTCGAGAATGGCGACGGACCGTTCGAGGAGAGACCGGAACTCCTCCAGCTCTCCCGGGGAGAACACGTCGGTGAGGCGCTGCTCGACCGCGAGGGCCAGCGCGTCGGCCTGCCGCAGCAACGCTAGGCCGGTTGGTGTCAGCCGGCTCTGGAAAACCTTCGCATGGACATCCGACTGCTCACGGACAATCAGTCCCTTGGCTTCGAGGGTGAGCAGCAGGCTGGCCATCGACTGGGGCGTGACCATGCACCTTCGGGCGAGCTGGGCGCCGGAGAGACCGGGTGACTCGGCAAGGGTGAACAGCGCGGTGTACTGCGGGACGGAAAGCCCGACATCACGCAGTGCCCGGGTCTTCTCACGGATGAGTGCCTGCTCCGCCCTCTTGATCGAATGTCCGAGGCGGGCCACGGCGGAGGGAAGCGGCTCTTCCCACACCATTCTGAGCTCCCCTCCTTACCTTTGCCGCACTTCTCGTATGCCGCCTGGCGGGTACGGAAGGTTTTGTTCGATGACTCTGGGTGGTTAATTTCTCCCGCGTCGCGCGGAAACGTCTGGTCGCGTCACTCCTGGCTGGTTGGCAGCCTGTCGACTTTATTGCGAGCGGGGGATTCCCGGCCGGCCCTGTCGGAGGCACCCGTTTCCGTGGTTGCTGCGTGGATGTGGTGATGTGTCATACCGGTTTCCCTTGGGGTCGGCAACAGGGGGCCCGGCGTCGCGAGGCTGGGACAGGCATGCCCCTCGCGTCATCGCTCCCCGTCCCTCGCTGCCCATCCATCGCCGCAGGATGCCCGGGTACCCCGGCTCGTCGGTCGTCCCCAACACCGCCGGTGGCTCCCTGTGCCGCCTCGCGATGCATGTACCCCATTCTCGCTCCTTGATCCATTCCCCTATTGTCGGGCACTCTTATATGGCGCGTCATTGGCGGCCGCGTCGGCCCGTATTCGTGATGCTCCGCCAAGGCGCACGAGAACCTAATCTATAGCGAATATCGGTGTGGGTGGATTCACATGGCGTGGGCGGTCTCACAAGAAGTCCGTGGAGACGAGTAGTGGCTCTCTTCCGCCGGTTAGCATAGTTTTTACGCTTCAGTGAGGAGGCGGCCACATGGGTATGAGTACACCCCGAGCGGGGTACGGACCGAGCTTCAACAAGTTCGCCGAGATGGTAGCCGATGACTTGCGCGGAAGAGTGGCACGCGGTGAGGTCCGACCTGGCGACCACCTTCCACCGGAGACCGAGCTGATGGATATTTATGGTGTCGCAAGGCCGACAATGCGCGAGGCGCTACGCATCCTTGAGTCAGAATCTCTGATCGTCCTTCGCCGTGGCTCCCACCTCGGGCCACTCGTCCAGGAGCCGGACGGGCAGGTCCTGGCCCGGCAAGCCGGACTGCGGCTCCAGATGCGGGGAACGCCCGTCCGGGATCTGGCCGAGGCGCGGGCCGTCATGGATTCGGGCATTGTGGCGCTGGCCGCAAAACGCCGTACCCCGGCGGATCTGCAAGAAATGCGGGCATGTCTGGCGGCTGCCGACGCCGCGCGTAATGCGGCTGATTTCTCCCGGCGTGCCACGGATTTTCGGGTGCTGGTCGTCCGATCCTGTCACAATCAGACTCTGACGTTGCTGGCCGAGCTTGTCGCGTCGCTGCTCCGACATCAGTACGATGTTGTTCTCCGCAAGGTCCCGGAGCACGACGGACGCCGTTTCATCGAGCAGTCGCTGGCGCGTTACGCGCGGCTGACCGATCTGATCGAAAATTGTGACGTGGCAGGCGCGGTCGAGTTCTGGGACGCTCACGGAGCGATTGATGGAGAATTCGGGATGACCGGCCTGGGCACAGCCCCCATGCTGGTCTACTCCTGACCGGTGGCTCGGCCGCGGGGCTGCCGGCCGGGATGGCCGGTCCTGACGGGCCGGT
>NZ_CAKJTR010000276.1:0-4253 GCF_917627355.1 Protofrankia sp. Cj3
CGCCGCCGCACGCATGCCGCCAGCATCTCAGCCGGTGTCCGACACCGGCTGACCTGACCGATTAGCTGTGGATAAAACCTGATTATCCACAGCTAATCGGTCAAAGAGGCTATAGCGGACGAAGGCTCCTACTGTCGTGGACATGATTGTTCCTTCGTTTACTCGTGGTAGCCGCGGCGCCGGTATCCGGCCCCCGGGTGGACATGACGGTCACCCGTCGGCGAGCCCTCCCGGGAAGGACGGCGTGGCGCCGCTGACCGTTCCGGCATGGTGGACGCCAGCCATGGCCGGTACGGCGCCCTCGGCTGTGGATCCCGACGTTGCGGAGCGGCCGGCAGGCTCTGGCACCCTCACCGGGGAGACCAGCGGGCTTGCCGCGCTCGGCGAGCCCGCGGCCGAGGACACCCCCGGTCGATCGGAGCGGCAGCCGGTTGTTGGGTCCGGCCCGCCGGGTCCTGCCGGACGCTTCCCTCGGGTTCCGCGCGGCGCCCTGGTCGATCCAGCCATCCGTGGAGCGCTGTTGCTCGTGGTGGTGGCGCTTGCCGCAGCGTTGATGGTTGGCTGGTTCGCCTGGCGGAACAGGCCGGTGTCTGTGACGGCTCTCCCCAGCGGGACGCAGTCGGAGCGGGCACAGGGCCGTGTGCCGACAGACGCGGACAGCGCTGCTTCGAAACCGGTGCTCTGGTCATCGGGCGGCACCGTCCGGAGCCCGGCGGCGCAGATCGTCGTCGAGGTCGTGGGCAAGGTGCGCAGCCCTGGCGTCCTGACCCTGCCCGCCGGATCCCGCGTGGTGGACAGCCTTGCACAGGCTGGCGGGGTGCTACCGGGAACGGAAACCACGGGTCTCGCGCTGGCGCGCCGTCTGGTGGACGGAGAACAGATCCTTGTGGATGGCCGTCCTGGGCCGGCGCCTCCGCAGCCGGCTGGCGCCGGCACCGGCGAGGGCGCGGGATCGTCGGGTGCCGCGCCCTCGGCACCGTTGAATCTCAACACCGCCACGGCCGAGGCTCTTGATGGCTTGCCGGGGGTGGGTCCAGTGCTGGCACAGCGGATCGTCGAGTGGCGCAAGGCCCACGGTGACTTCACCTCGCCCCGGCAGTTGGGGGAGGTGACCGGCGTTGGTGACCGGCGGCTCGCCGATCTCCTGCCATTGATCGCGGTCTGATGGGTGGCAGGCAGCCCGGTCGGCCCGGAACGACCGCACGGCGCGGGCGGCCGGCGTGACGAGGGCCGGACCCGACGGGGAGGAGCACCCCGTTGATCTCCGGCTCGCGGGGCCAGCGCTCGCCGCCTGGGCTGGTGCGGCGGGTGCCGGCCTGGCGGACCTGGCCCCGGCCGTGCTGCTGATCGACGGGATGCTGCTGGGCGCGGCACTGGTGTGCGCTGCCGCCCTGGTGCGGCGTCCGCGGCGGTGGCGGCCCGCGGCAACAGGCCTGGCGGTGTTGGCCTGCCTGGCGGCCGGGGTCCTGACCGCGGGCGTCACGACCCGCGCTCGTACCCATGGCCCGTTTTCTGATCTTGGCGCCGCTCGGGCGGTTGCCACCGTCGAAGGTAAGCTCACCGGCGATCCGCGAATAAGCCGTGCCGGCGGCACCCAGCTGGTCGTAGTCCCGGTACGGGTGGAGCGGCTGCGAGCGGGCGGGCGTGAGTTCCGGCTGCGCCAGCCGGTGCTCGTGCTGGCGGCCGCGACCGGTTGGGCGGGCTTGTTGCCGAGCCAGCGGATCCGCGCCGAAGGTAATCTCGCGCCACCGCGCGCGGCTGATGTCGTCGCCGCGGTCATCTTCGTGCGGCTCCCGCCGGTGGTGGTCGGTGGGCCGTCGGCGGTGCAGGCGGTGGCGGCTCATCTCCGGCAGGGGCTCCGTGATGCCGTGTCCGGTCTGGACGCCTCGCCTCGCGGGCTGCTGCCGGGTCTTGTCATCGGCGACACGAGCGATCTTGATGAGAGCCTCAAGGACGACTTCCGAGTTGCCGGGATGTCTCATCTGGTCGCTGTGTCCGGCGCGAACTGCGCGATCGTCATCGCGGCGGCCACGCTGCTCGTCCGGCGTAGCCGGTTGGGTCCGTGGCTTCAGGCCGGCTGGGTTGCGTTGGCCCTGTCCTGCTTCGTCATCCTGGCCCGGCCGTCACCCAGCGTTCTGCGCGCAAGTGTCATGGGGATGATCGGAATTCTCGCGGCGGGCAGCGGGCGGCAACGGGGGGCTCTGCCCGCGCTCTGTGCGACAGTGCTGATGCTTGTCCTTGTCAGTCCCGATCTTGCTCGTTCGGTCGGTTTCACTCTTTCGGTGTTCGCCACCGCGGGGCTGGTGATCATTGCTCCAGGCTGGCGCGAGCGACTGTCGCGACAGATGCCGACGTGGTTGGCGGAACTGCTCGCGGTCGCCGCGGCGGCACATGTCGCCTGCGCACCGGTGCTGGCCGCGATCGGTGGTGGGGTCAGTCTCGTCGCCATCCCAGCCAACATGCTCGCCGATGCGGCAGTGGCCCCGGCGACGGTCCTCGGGGTACTCGCCACAGTGGCCGCCGTCTGCTGGATGCCGCTGGCCCGATTGTTTGCGGCCCTTGCCGGCGTGCCATGCAAGTGGTTGATCATGATTGCCCGAGTCGCCGCGCGAGCGCCGGGAGCGCAGATCGGTTGGCCGGCCGGCCCACTTGGCGCCATGGTCCTGGTCGCGGCTACCGTAGTGACGTTCAGCGTGCTGCGCCGCCGCGGCGGCCGGCGTGTTCTCGCCGCGGCGGGGATCGGAGCGTTCACCGCCCAGGCGATCTTTATGTTTCGATCATGGATGGTCGCGAGATGACAATCCATGCTGAGGCCGGGTGCGGGCAGGCGGCACCTTTCAGCGAGGGCATCGCAGTCCACGGAGCACACGCATGACATGCTCCCCAGCGTGTCGTCGACATCCGCACCGCCACGGCTGGTCCTTGTCACCGGGGACGAGGAACTGCTGGTCACCCGCGGGGTCCATGCGGTCGTGAACGCGGCTCGGGCCCACGACCCCCAAGCTGAGATCGTGGATCGGGCGCCTGGCGAACTGACCGACAGCGATCTCGTTGATCTGTCCAGCTCATCGATGTTCGGTGGGCTGCGCGTCGTGGTGGTTCGCGGTGCGCAGGAGTTGGCAGACGACCTCCGAGATGCGTTGCTCGCCTACCTGGCCCGGCCGTTGGATGATGTTGTGCTTGTCGTCGTGCACAGCGGTGCCGTGCGTAACCGCAAGCTGGCGGACGCGATGAAGGCTGCCGGGGCACGGGTGGTTGCGGCGGCGCGTCTCACCCGTCCTCGCGACCGGCACGACTTCGTCGCGGCTGAGATCCGCCGGCTGGGTGGTCAGATCAGCCCGGGCGCGGTGAAGGCTCTGGCGGACGCTGTCGGCAGCGATCTGCGCGAGCTTGCGGCTGTATGCGATCAGTTGGTTGCCGATTCGGGCGGCCTGGTCAACGAGGCTGTGGTGGCTCTTTATCATCGCGGACGGGCGGAGACAACCGGTTTCGCTGTGGCGGATGCGGCGATCTCCGGAGACCTGGCCCAGGCGTTGACCGCGCTGCGACAGGCGCTGGGCAGCGGAGTCCCTCCGGTGCTCGTGGTGAGCGCTCTCACCACCGGGCTACGGGATCTTGCCCGGGTGGCCGCCGCCGGTGGTGGCTCCACCTGGGAGATAGCCCGCGGCCTTGGCATGCCTGACTGGAAGGTGGAACGGTCTCTGCGGGCGGCTCAGGCCTGGAGCGATGAGGGGCTGGCGCGGGCGATGCAGGCCACCAGCGCGGCGGACGCGGCCGTCAAGGGCGGGGCTGCTGACCCGGCCTACGGGTTGGAACGCCTGGTCACTGAGATTGTGGCGGTTCGTGGCCGCGCGGCGGGAGTGCGCCGGTGACTTCCGGTACCTCATCCGGTTCGGATCGGGAGCGCTCAGCCGGGATCGAGCGACCCGGCGCCAGCCGTGGTGACGACGGCGCAACGGGTGCCGCACCGGTGGGTATCGCGCCGCTGGGCCGTCACCGGTCACGAGGGTTCCTCGGCGCCGGCAGCGTGATTATCGGGATTATCATCGCCCTGACGGATCTGGCAAGCGCATGGGTGATCGTGGCGCTTCCGCTGCTGGCAGCTGGTATGGCGGCTTATGACAACATGATCAAAATCATGCTGCAAGCGCCCACTGGCAAACAAGAGCGTTCCCACTGCCGGACGCTCTAAGCGTAAACATGTTCACCAGCGCGAACGCCCTACAACGACTTCGAGCGACCGGCAATAGGGG
>NZ_CAKJTR010000277.1:0-777 GCF_917627355.1 Protofrankia sp. Cj3
GCAGCCACGGAGATGGTCTTCGAGCTCGTCGGCGTCGGGCGGTCGCATCTCCCGGCGACGCCCCACGTACTGGCGCCACTGCGCGAGCTGCGCTTCAAGCTCCTCCTGTCCCTCCCGCGCCGTCATGCCCGGCCCTCCAGCGGGATCGCCGTCAGCGTCCCGCGGTCGCCAGGACCCAGCCAGATTCCCTTGAGGGCGTCCATGACCGTGGCCCACTGACGGCGCTGCTCGGCCAGCTCGGCCAGGCCCGCCTCGGTGAGCCGGTAGTACTTGCGCCGCCGCTCGCCCGTCACCGACTGCCAGCTGGACTCCACACATCCGAGGCGTTCCAGCCGGTGCAGCAACGGGTAGAGCAGGCCCTCCGTCCAGTCCAGCTCACCAGCTGACAACTCGTTGATCCGTTTGAGGATCGCGTAGCCATAGCTCTCCTCCTCGGCCAGGATGCCGAGCACCAACGGCGTCGCCGAGGCGGCCACCAGATCCTTGCCGACTTTCACCAAGCCTCACCCCGTTCGATACCCTGGAAGTACGATGCATAGTACTGCTAGGTATAGAAGGCGCAATGGCTGGTACGGCGTTTCGGGCGGGAGCGGTCATTGCACTCACCGCGAGCACTCTCGCGGGCAGGCACCTCGCGTTGGTGTCGTCGGTCGCTACCCAGACGCTGACCAGGGACGATGCCCGGTGACTGTGTTGGCCGGAACATCATTTACCGGATCGAACGAGTGTTCCGAATGTCTGGCGGTTTCGGAGGCCCGGCGCGTCCGCTGACCGTAT
>NZ_CAKJTR010000277.1:1131-4591 GCF_917627355.1 Protofrankia sp. Cj3
CCGTGGAGGTACTGGCTGGGTTGGTAGCCGTCAGTCGATCACGAGCCGTTCCCCGCCGAAGTCTGCGATGATCTCCAGGTGCTCATCGAGTGCTCTGACGTAGGCGGCGAGGGTACGCAGCTCGCTGGCATCGACATGGGCCCGCTCGATGGGGGAGATGCCTTCCTGCCGGACGTGCGTACGATCGGCGACGTCCGCCTGGGTGAGACCCAGACACCGACGCATCTCAGCGAGCCGATGCGCGCGGTTCTCCGCCACGAGCCGCCCCGCCCCTGCCTCGACCTCGCGGCGGTCGTGTTCGCCGGGGAAGAACTCGGTGAGGAACCCGTCCCTGTCGTATCCGTGGGCGGGGCTCATGCGTCACGCTCCTTGAGGTAGAGGGCGTAGCGGGCTTCGGCCAGTGGGATAGCCTCTTCGTACCGGAGAGATCGCAAAATAAAATGCGGTACTATTTATTCCGAATTATGTCATCGGCCGCCATATACGATTTGGTAGGGGTCACTGGTGAGTTCTCCTGTGGTGCTCGACGAGGACCGTGAAATGGGCGATCTGACGGTCTTCCCTGGCGTCCTTGAGATAGTGAGTCTTGTCGGCCGATTGTGCCGACGGCCGAGATTCGGCGATCAAGCTGACGCGCTCGACTCGCGGGGCCGCCGGGCGCAGCGGGGGCTGCCGCTGGTGTGCCTTGTCCGGTCGCCGCGGCATGCCGGTCTGCTGGGTGGGCTGGCCCGGCGGATGGCACACGCCCGGCCGAGCCGAGTACCGCACTGCTTGGTGCGGCTACGTACGGATAGCGGGACCGGTGATTTCCCTGGCAGTGACGCACAGAAGGTTCGAGAGATTCTGGCCCATGCTGCAGCGAGGTTGGGCAGCAGCCGGAACGCCACGGGCGGCCGGATCCGGTTCCGCCGGTTTGGCCTGCTGGACTGGCTGATGAGCCAAGACCTCGGGGAGACTGAGGCAACGAGGCGGGATTCGGAACTGCGGAACAGGCTGCGCCGGCGGGACGTCGTGCAGCGGTTCGACGACGCGATCACCAGCGCGGGTCAGCAGGTACCGGACCTGCCGGGCTGGTGGCGGTTTCTTGCCGTCTTATTCCGCGCGTTGCCACCCCTGTTGTTCGTGCTTCGGGTGAGCGGCCGGTTGCCGGTCGGCGCGCAGTACCGCTGGTTCCTCCGCCAGCCGCATCTCACTCCCGAGGTACCCGGCGGCTTCATCGGCTTCGCCGAACGGCTCACCGCCGGGTCGGACGGATGGCACCAAGAGGACCCTGAGCAGGTGGCTCGGTTATTGACCAACGCGTTTCTGGAGGACCTCCGCCGCGCTTGGCGATTCTCGTGGTGGAGAGGTAGACCGAGGCGGATGACCTATACCATCCTGTTCCTTGACAACATAACACCCGAGAACGGCGGCTATGCACTGCTCCAGTTGATCAATAGTGTACGCAACGAGGTCGGGCACTTCGACCCACTGCTGCTGATCAGCGCGGGGGAACGGCTCCCACCGGAGGGTCCGGACCTCGTGATCGAGAATCGATCGGTCTATTCCGCGCCGAACGCGACGTCTGCCTACGACGTTTGGCGGGACTCGTTGCGGGACCTACGCCGGGCCCGTAGCGACACAGCCTGGTACCTGCGCTTTTCGGTATCGGACTTCGAGGGATCCGACCGGCAGAGGGATGACTTGCGGCAACAGGTCGACGGCCTGCGCGCGAGCGCGTTCCGGGTCGCTCGCCCCCCGTGGTGGGGCCGGCGGGGTGTAGTACCCGTCGGCACGATGCTCGCGCTCCTCGCCATGCTCGCTACCGTCACGATTTCGTACGTCCGTTGGAGTAATGAACACTGCGGAAGCGGATGGGGACGGCCGCCGGCGGGCTCGACGTTGATCCGGGTGGACGGGCAATGTATCGGGATCACCGACGGTTCTTACTCGTTCGATCCCTCGCTCGCCAACGTCACCGAGATAATCCGAAGCCAGAACCAGCAGACGGAGAAACGGTTTCAAGATGACCCGTCCCACGCCTATTTCACCGTGGTCGACCTCCAGGCGCTGACTCCTTTCACTCCCGGCGCCGGCCTTGCCGCCGAACGGGAATCGCTGGAGGGCGCCGCGGTGTTCCAAGCCCAGACACTCCAGGACCCATCACTCCCGCTCGTCCGCCTGCTGATCGGCAACGCCGGAATCGATATGTCGCACGGCAGGATAGTGGCCGAGCAGCTGCGCGACCTGCCAACGTCCGCTGCGCCCCTGGTCGGCGTCATCGGACTGGATCATAGCACGCGAGCCACCGACGAGACGGTCCTCGCCCTTGCCAACGGCGGCCTGCCCGTGGTGGCGGCCAGTTTGTCCGAGGATCAGTTGGCCGACTCCAATCCGATGTACTATCAAGTGTCTCCACAGAACAAGCGGGAGGCTGCTGTAGCAGCGGCGTTCGCAGCCGAGCTGTTAAAAAGCGGCCAGATCACCAGACCCGAAGTGCGCGTGTTCTCCCCGGACAATCCAGAGGACACCTACGCCCAGAATCTTACGGACCAAGTCGTAACAGCCTTCAAACAAATCAATTTCGACATCGAGGAGCGTAAGTTCGCGCCGAGCACGATGCCCGCATCGAAGATAAAGCCCGGAATCCTGTACCCCCTGCAGAACGGCAAGAACACCTGTGGGTATCCCGGGCTCGTCTACTACGCGGGCGACGGCATCCCCGACTTCAACGCGTTTCTTGGTGGCGTCAGGCAATGTGCTACGCCGCCGACGGTGCTCGCGGACGACGACGTGACCCGCTATGTGGCGGACACCAGAACTCGAGAGCTGAATCAGACCGTGCCGTTCTGGTACGCTTCGTTCGCGACGACGCCCACGACAACGCCGCGTGCCGCCGAATTCTACCATAACCTGCATGCGCTCTTTCCGCGGGAACAGGACCGCGGCGCGGACCCGTCGTTGGATGGACATGCGGCGCTGACCTACGACGCACTGCAGACGCTGCGGGCCGCCGTCGGACATCTACGACTGGGTGACACCTCTATACCCATCACGCCGGGAACCGTCTGGAGAGAGATCAGCAGCATTCGCAGCTCGCCGCCGAGCAGGGCGAATCCCAATCCCAACAACAACGCCGTGCAGGGCATCACCGGGCTCATCGATTTCGGCGCGACGGGCGGCAATCTGCACTATCCGGCCAACAAGCAGATCAGTATCCTCCAGGTGCGGCAGGGGGCGGTCGACATCGGCGGCCACCCGTTCTTTTGCGGTCCACCCGGCGAACCCGGTCAAGCTGACCACTGTCCGTTGGAGCAGACGGCCGCTCCATGACTCAACGGGCCGGGCCGACGTTCGCCGATGGGTGCAGCCCCGCTGAACTGAGATCGCTGGGCTAGTGATCTTTGGGTGTCGTGACGTTGTTGACCAACGGATGTGTATATCAGTTGTTGCTTGAGTACGGCCGCGGATCAGCCCTCGA
>NZ_CAKJTR010000278.1:0-4221 GCF_917627355.1 Protofrankia sp. Cj3
CTCGATATCTGAGAGGTAAAAGATGACTCGTGTTGGCATTACGGGCCACCGCGGATTAACTCCGGAGATAGAAACACATGTAGACCGGGAGATTCGCAGTTTCCTCGCTCAGCTGGGCCATTCCGACCTCATTGGAATCAGCTGCCTTGCGGACGGAGCGGACACCCTATTCGCTGAAGCCGTCCTAGATCTTGGAGGACAACTGATCATTTTAGTCCCCGCGCAGACCTACCGTGACAGTCTACCCGAGGAGCATCATCCAATCTACGATCACTTGTACAGTCAGGCGGAAAAAGTTCATCGGCTGTCCTATCGGGAGTCCGATTCCCAAGCGCACATGCACGCGAGTCGCATACTTGTAGATCAATCGGACCAGCTCATCGCCGTCTGGGACGGGCAGCCTGGCAGGGGACCCGGCGGAACAGCCGATGTCGTCGAGTACGCCCGCTGCCAGGGCCATCTGGTCCGCATCATCTGGCCCGCTGGAGTCAGCCGACCCTGACGAAAACACATCACCAGGAGTGTCGCCAGGGAGGAATGATCGCCATCGCTAATGTTCTATACTTCCTGAACGTCGCACGGTTCGAGCCCAGGACACGGGGACTCCGCCCCTCGACCCCGGCCTTCTCTCTGGAGGAGGGGGTGGACGTGGGACCGCTCGCCCCCACTATCCGGGATACGAGAAGCACCGCTGGCTGGTGTTCCACGAGGACGACGAGTTGTTGTTCGTCCACGTCCACCAAGTGGCGTTCCGACCAGCGCATCTGGACCACTCCGGCCCGTTGGGAAGACAAGATCCGCGCGCGGGAGCTGGCGTTCTCAGGCCAGGAACAGATCATCACGCTGCTGCCAGACTACTTCGGCCGCTTCGACTACAGCCCGTTTCGGCCAGCCGGTGACTGACCTTACGACGTGCGTGACGCTCGCCGAGGGCACCGCCCGGATGCCGGCCTGGGAGACACTGTCGGCCGACGGCGCGAGCGGGCTCGCCCAGACCGGGCGCTGCCTGCTGGCCCAGCTCCGGCACCTGAACCGCCCCATCGCACAAGCCCTGTACTTCCGGCTTGGCCCCGCCGACCTGCTCTACATGAGCACCTTTGACCCGGACTTCGCTGGTTGTTGCCCGAGCCAGCAGCTTCTTGCCGAGGCAGCCGCCGCCGCGCTCACGCAGGGAGCCAGCGTGATCGAACTGGGCCGAGGCGACGAGCCGTACCAATTCGGTCTTGGGGCTTTCCCTCGGTATCTCCGCGACGTGCTGGCTCCCGGATGACGACCGCCGACCCGCGACAGACCATGGGTAGGTGGGGGTCATGGCTGGTCACCGCGACCGGGCGAGGCATCCGGCGGAGTCCCGTCCGGGTGCCCCCGGGTTTCCTCGCTGCCACCCTGCCGGGGCTGGGAGGGTTCCTGTCGTCCGAGATTGCCGACCGTCCGGACCTGGAGACCCCGACGACAAGCCCGGCTTCGACGGACGCGCCGACATTGTCCGTTTCCGGGCACGCCGGGGCGCTCAGTGGGAGCTGTCCGAATTCAGGCTCGCCGAGGACGTGTTCACCACGATTGGTGAAGCGAACAGCACCGCGGGGTCTCGCCAGGTTGCCGCAGCGCTCGTCACCAGCACCGGCCTGGAACGGGCGCTGTCGGTCTGGGCCCGCCTCGTCCGCCACCTCGGCTCCGCGATGACCTACCGCGTCATCACCCGGGTCCTGGACGAACGCCGCTTCAAGCGGACCGAACTGCGTCATGCCGCCGCCAACACGATCGTCACTCATCGGCCGAGGTGGCGCCCCGCCGACCCGGCTGACCTAGAGATCTGGGTGCTCGAATATCGTAGGTGCCACTTCGTCGCTGGCCTGCGGCTGTCCGACCGGCGGATGCGGCAGCACGGCGAGGGCCGGGAGAACAAACGTCACGGGGCGCTGTGTCCCGTCGTCGCCGCCGCGATGGTCCGCTCGCCGGGCAGAGTCCCGGCGACTTGCTGGACCCCTGTTGCGGGTCGGGAACGATAGTAGGGGAGGGCGACACACGTCCGGAGTCGCCCCGACGACGGCGCCGCGGGGGGCTCTCGTGCCCGCCTAGCGGCCCGTGGATGGCCCGCCGCCCAATGTTGATCAGCTGGGTCTGCTCCCTCCCTGCCCCGAGCAACGCCCTGGCCAGGGAGGGAGCGGCGGAGCGGGTGACCGGGATCGAACCGGCATGGCCAGCTTGGAAGGCTGGGGCTCTGCCATTGAGCTACACCCGCGGAGCGTCGCTTACACTACCCGTAGGATACTGAAGCAACGCCTCGGGGCGTAGCGTAGTGGCTAGCGCGCCTGCTTTGGGTGCAGGAGATCGGGAGTTCGAGTCTCCCCGCCCCGACCGGTAATCTCGGCGCGTCCATCCGATCCACTGCCGCATCAGGAGTTAGCCGCGCCGTGAAGGCCACCAAGGAGACCCTAAGTCCCACCCGGGTCAAGCTGACCGTCGAGGTGCCCTTCGACGAGCTCAAGCCGTCCGTTGACGCCGCCTACCGCAAACTCGCACGGGAAGTCCGGGTTTCCGGCTTCCGGCCGGGCAAGGTGCCTCCGCGTATCCTTGACCAGCGTCTTGGCCGGGGAGTGATCCTCGAGGAGGCCATCCAGAACGCCTTGCCGCGCTTCTACACCGATGCCGTGCAGCAGGAGGACGTAGACGTTCTGTCCCGTCCCGAGGTCGGCATCAGTTCGTTCGAGGACGGTGCCCCGCTGGTTTTCACAGCGGAGGTGGACGTCCGGCCGGACATCGTTCTTCCCGACTATGACAGCCTTGAGGTCATCGTTGACGCGCTCGAGGTGACTGACGAGCAGATCGATTCACAACTGACGACCATGCGTGAGCGCTTCGCCGTGCTCAAGCCGGTCGAACGCCCGGTGCAGACCGGCGACTTCATCTCCCTCGACCTTTCCGCGACCGTGGACGGCGAGGTCGTCGAGGGTGCCGAGGCTGCCGGTATGTCCTACGAGGTCGGTAGCGACACCTTGATCGATGGTCTGGACGCGGCGGTCATCGGTGCCGACGAAGGAGAGAGCCGTACCTTTGTGACCGAACTGCTCGCCGGTGAGTTCGCCGGCAGCTCGGCCGAGGTCACGGCCACCGTCCGGGGCGTCAAGGAGCGTGAGCTTCCCGAGCTTGACGATGACTTTGCCACCACCGCCAGCGAGTTCGACTCGCTGGCGGAGCTGCTTGCGGACATCCGGGAGCGTCTTGTCCGTGAGGCCGAGCGCGACCAGCTCGGGCAGGCGCGTGAGCGTGTTCTCGACGCTCTGATCGAGCGTGTTGACGTGCCGTTGCCGGTCTCGGTCCTCGATGGCGAGGTCGAGGCTCGCGAGCATCGTTTCGTTCATGATCTTGAACGGATGGGCGTTGACCGTGAGGCCTACCTCAAAACACTTGGCCGGACCGACGAGGAGCGCCTCGACGATGTGCGGCGACTCGTCGAGAGGACACTGAAGTCGCAGTTCATCCTGGACGCTGTGATTGATGCCGAGCAGTTCGGTATAGATCAGGGCGAGCTGATGGAGCAGGTGATCGGTCGGGCGCAGCGCATGGGCATGAGTCCCGAGGCCTTCGCTCAGCAGCTCGCCCAGGGGGATGGCCTTTCGGCGATCATGATTGACGCGCTGCGGAGCAAGGCACTCGCCTTCCTGCTGCGACAGGTGAAGGTCGTTGACACGGCCGGAAGCGAGGTGGTGCCACCTGATCAGGCGGCACCGATCGTCCCGCCAGGCGAGGACATCGAAGACGTTGATCCTGATGTCGATGCCGCCACGGACACCGATGCGGAGGATGCGGGCGGGTCGACCGATCCCGCGCCCAGCGGCTGAGCCGCCCTGGTCCGTCCGCGGCCGGGTGAACGGTTGTCAGTGGCCCCCGGATATCCCGTCCGGGGGCCACCGCGCGTTCTGTCCGGCTGCGCGTTCCGTACGGCCGGAGCGCCCGGTGACCTGGGCCTGCGGCTGGTCAGCCGCGCGGTTGGGGCGTTGTGATGCCGCCCCACGCTGGAGTGCCCGGCAACAGGGGACGCGGCGTCGCGGGCTTGGGCCACCCACCTCGTCGCATCGCTCCCCGTCCATCGCCGTCCATCGCCGCGCGATGCACGGGTACCCCGGCTCGTCAGTCGCCACCCAACACCTCCGGTGGCTCCCTCCGCCGCCGCGCGATGCACGCACCCCAGCCCCACTCCTTGATCCACACCCCTATTGC
>NZ_CAKJTR010000279.1:0-4209 GCF_917627355.1 Protofrankia sp. Cj3
CGGCGGGCGGCTGGTCACCCCGGCTGGCAGCCCGCTGGCCGAACGGGTCCGGGACGCGGGCGGCGAGTGCGACGACGACAGCCTGCTCATCGGCCGGACCTTGACCGAGGAAGGCCGCTCCCGGGCGCACATCGGCGGCCGGTCTGTCCCGGCCAGTCTCCTTGCCGAGATCACCGACGGGCTGATCGCGGTGCACGGCCAGTCCGACCAGCAACGGTTGCTGCGTGCTGGTGAGCAGCGCGGTGCCCTCGACCGGTTCGCGGGTGCCGCGGTGGAGCGGCCGCTGGTGGCTTACACCACCGTCTACACGCGATTGCGCAGGGTCTCCAGCCTGCTCGCCGAGATCACCGAACGGGCCCGGGAGCGGTCGGCCGAGGCGGAGATCCTGCGCGGCGGCCTCGCGGAGATCGAACGAGTTGACCCGTATCCCGGCGAGGACACGGCGGTGGACACCGAGCTGCGCCGGTTGGAACACGCCGAGACGCTGATGCAGGCCGCCAGCGGCGCGCACACGGTGCTGGTGAGCGACCCCGCGGCCGGTGACGATACGCCGGGCGCCGTCGACCTGCTGGGCGCCGCTCATCGGCTGGTCGCCGCGCAGGCGTCCCTCGACCAGGATCTTGCCGACCTGGCTGACCGCCTGCACGAGGTCGGGATGCTGCTCGCCGACGTCGCCGCGGACCTCGCCTCCTACGCGGCCGGCGTCGAGTCCGATCCTGGCCGCCTTGCCACCGTGCAGGCCCGCAAGGCGGCTCTCGCGGGCCTTGCCCGAGCGCACGGCACCGATCTGCCGGGGGTCCTGGCATGGGCGGAGCAGGCCGGGCGGCGCCTGCTTGAGATCGACTCCGATGGCGACCGGGCCGGGGAGCTGGCGTCCGAACGCGACCGGCTGGTGGCTGACCTCAGCACGCATGCCACTGAGATCAGCACGGCTCGCCGTGCCGCCGCGGACAGGTTCGCCGCGGCGGTGGCCGCTGAGCTTGCGGGTCTGGCGATGCCCAGGGCCCGGGTCGAGGCGGTTGTCTCCCAGCGCGCGGATCCCGCTGGCATACCCGTGGACGGCCAGCTCGTCGCCTATGGGCCGACCGGGGCTGACGAGGTCGAACTGCGCCTGGTGCCGCATCCGGGCGCACCGGCACGCCCGGTGCACAAGGGGGCCTCCGGCGGTGAGCTGTCCCGGATCATGCTGGCTATCGAGGTCGTGCTCGCCACCGCCGACACGACCACGACAATGGTGTTCGACGAGGTCGACACCGGGGTGGGCGGGCGTGCCGCGGTCGAGGTCGGCCGCCGGCTGGCCCGGCTCGCGCGGACCCATCAGGTGATCTGTATCACTCACCTGCCGCAGGTTGCGGCCTTCGCGGACCGGCACTTGGTGGTGACGAAGGCGGACGACGGTTCGGTGACCCGCAGCGGCGTGGTGACGCTCGACGATGCCGGCCGGGTGCGGGAACTGTCCCGGATGCTCGCGGGCGTCGAGGAGAGCGCCCTGGCCCACGGGCACGCTGAGGAACTGCTCGCCAACGCCGCGGCTGACAAGAAGATTTTCGATAAGAGCGCCCGGCAACAAGCTGTGGATCAAGGGGTGGGGCTGGGGCGTGTGCGTCGCGTGGCGATGGATGAGGAACTCCGGAACACGCCGTAAGAAGATCATCGATGAGCCGTGGTAACGCGAAAGCCGCTCTCCGTTCTCACGCATGGGAGTGGCGTCCATAGGTGAAGCGGGCCTGCGCCGCGGCGGACGGGCTGTCGTGCTCCCCAGCCGCCGGGAGGGAGAGCGTGAACGTAGCGCCGCGGCCCACCGCGCCTGCCGCCGTGACCGTCCCGCCGTGGTTCGCCGCGATCTCCTGGACGAGGGCCAGGCCGAGACCGAACCGGCGCCGGTCACCGACTTGCTGGCCACGGTGGAAGCGGGTGAAGAGATCGTCAGCGGCGGTCGGCTCGAGCCCCTGCCCGGTATCTGTGATCCGCAGGGTGACAACGCCACTCGGGTTCGCCGGAGCCACTGTCATGGTCACCGATCCGTCGCTCTGGGTGTGCCCGAGCGCGTTGTCCAGCAGCGCGGAGACGGCCCGGCGCAGTGCCGGCTCAGCGCCGAGAACGACCGCGCGACGGTCTGCCTCAGCCGGCATCGCCCTGCCAGCGGCCAGATCGGCGACCGTGACGGTGAGTGTCACGCCCAGTTCGGCGGCGTACGCCTGCGCGGCCGCGGCGACCTCGTGCGCGACCCGGCCGAGATCCACCGGGGTTCGCCGACCGGGGCTGTGCGCGAGTTCGGCGGATACCAGCAGATCCTCAACGATATCCGCGAGCCGGCGGCTGTCCGCGACGATCTCACCCGCCTCGGCGGCGAGAGCGGGCACACCGGCTTTGCCCGCGGCGCGTTCGAACACCTGGGCGCGGGTGTGCAACAGCGTGAGCGGGGTCCGTAGCTCGTGCGCGGCATCGGCGACGAACTGGCGTTGGCGGTCGAGCGCATCCCGCAGCGGCGCGACCGCACGACGCCCGACCGTGATGCTGACCATCAGGACCGCGCCGATCCCCGAGACGCCCGCGAAGCCGAGGCCGAGTAGCAGCCGGTCGGTCTGTCGGTTCAGGTCACTGAGATCGAACGCCGTCTGGATGATGAGGCCGTCTCGCCGGACGGTGATCATTTTGTAGGTGTCACCCTGGCCCAGCCGGTGCTGGGTGGACCGGGTGACACCATCCCGGGCAGTCGCATCGATCGAGGCCAGGTCCGCGAGGTTGGCCGGGGCACCGTGGCTTGCCTGCAGCGGTTCGCCCGTCCGGCGGAGGAAGAGCGTTATGCCGTCCGGGGGATCGTCGACGTCCTCGGCGCGGGCCGCGGCCGAGCGCAGCTGGCGGTCGACGTCCTGCCGCTGCTCATAGCTGACGATCAAATAGGCGACGCTCACGACTATCAGGATCGCCGCCGACACGGCAAGAGCCACCTGGCCGGTGAGCCGGCGGCGGGCCGCCGCCAGCAGCTGGTCATCGGCGCTCATGCCACCCGCGCGCCGGGGCCGCCTGGCAGGCCGTCCCCGGAACACGACGGGCGGGGACGGCCGTGGCCCGCCGATTCGGGTCATCCCGGCTCCCCGAGCCGGTAGCCGACGCCGCGGATGGTGCGCACGATCGACCGCCCCAGCTTGCGCCGCAGGTAGTGGACGTAGACGTCGACGACGGACGGGTCGGCGTCCGGGAATACCCGGCGGCGCAGCTCGTCACGCTCGAAGACCTGCCCTGGCCTGGTGGCGAGGACGGCGAGCAGCTCGCACTCGCGTTCGGACAGCACCAGCGGGCTGGCATCGGGGAGCCGGACGGACCTGTCGGCCACGTGCAGGCTGCGACCATCGGGCAGGGGGAGGAGGTTCGCTTCCGCGAGATGGATACGGCGCAGCGCCCGCAGCCGAGCGAGGAGCTCGTCGAGGTCGAACGGCTTGCCGAGGTAGTCCTCGGCACCGGCGTCGAGGCCCTGGACCCGGTCGGCGATGGCGGTCCGGGCGGTGAGGACCAGCACCGGAACCGCGACACCGCGTCGGCGTAGCGCCCGGAGCAGGTCAATGCCGTCCAGCACGGGCAGGCCCCGGTCGAGGATGGCGACGTCGTAACGGCGGGTCAGGCCGAGATGCAGCCCCTGCTGGCCGTCGGTGGCCAGCTCGACCGCGTAGCCGGACTCCCCGAGGACCCCCGCAAGCAGTCCCGCGAGCGCGCGTTCGTCTTCGACGAGGAGCAGCCGGGGCTGGTGCCCGGCCGGGGCGTTCACCGGATGCAGGACCTCCGTACGGTCTGGCGGTAGCTCTGACGTCGGGCGAGCGGTCGGGCGGTCAGGCGGTCAGGCGGTCAGGCAGACGAGATCATCCCCCGTCCGCGTCGGGGCGGGGCGCGGCAGGGACGTCGGACCACGCGGCCTTGGCGCCAGCGTCGCCGATCCGTACCACCTGTACGACCGTACCGGTCGCGGCGACCACCGCGAGGAGCGCGGCCACGAGCCGCAGCGCGACCGGGTTGCCGCCGGCTGCCGTGGCAGCCGCGGTGGGGGCGGTGGGGGTGGCGGACTGACGCTGTTCCCCACTCGGCTGGCTTGCCGCCGTGCCCGCGGTCCCGGCCGGCCGGCTCGCCGCGCCGGCGACGACTGGCACGTCCACAGCCACGGCCGGCGAGCTGGCCAGCTGTTCCGTCACCGCGGTGGCTTTCCGCAGTCTCCAG
>NZ_CAKJTR010000280.1:0-701 GCF_917627355.1 Protofrankia sp. Cj3
GGGGCAGGTGACGCCGGGGCAGCCGTGTCGGTGCTCGCCGGGACGACGGCCGTCGTGTCGCCCGGCCGCGCTGCTTCGCCGGTGGTGAGCGTGCTGCCGCCAGCGGCAGGTACTGGATGATGCTGATACCACACCACCAGGACAGGCATGAGCGCGAGGGCGGTCGCGAACATCGCGATGCCAAGCCCACCTCGCCTCAGCAGTCCCACCGGCTGGCGTGCCCTTTCCGTCCGTCTGTCCGATTGGTGACAAGCTGACCATATCGCCGAACGACATCCCGGCGATGGGCAGCTTCGTGGGCAGACGGTAGGCGGTGGCCGCCAGGACGTCGCGGTGACGCCGAGGCGAGCGCGGGCCCGGCGGCCCACGCGGATGGCAACGGGCGGATCGGACCTCAGCGCACGGCTCAGCGGCGCTGAGCCGCTCGGTGGTCAGCGGCGCCGAGCGGGACGTCCCGGTGGCCGGGCCGTCAGCCGGCGACGACCATGGGTGTCACGAGGGCGTCGACGGCTTCGGAGCCGGCCTGCTGCTCGCAGGCGCTCCTGCCGCAGGAAATCCGGTCGACTGCAGCTGCGGTCCACAGCCCAGACGGTAGCGGTCCGGGCGGTCCGCTGGGCTGGTTGTCACAAACCCTTAACTTTACCGGCGGCGTGTCGAGCGCTGACCGGTCCCCCCACCTGGGGGACCGTCCCAATAGTGTT
>NZ_CAKJTR010000280.1:1115-4561 GCF_917627355.1 Protofrankia sp. Cj3
GGTCCGTGTCACCGCGGTCCACGCGGCCGGCCTGGCCGGCTTGGCCGGCTTGGATCATGCTGCGGTCGCCGCGGCGGGGCGGGCCGCGGCTGAAGATCCTGCCGGTCATGACAAGCCATGTACCACGAGTGATCGCTTGACACCTGCCGTCGCTCTGAACAGTCTGCACATGCCGGACGTCCGGTGGCTATCGCGGAGGTCAGGTCATGAGCACATACGGCCACTACGTCATGCCGGCTGGTGGTTCCACCTGGGACGTGCCGATGGCCGGTGCCGCGCGCTTCTCCTGGGAATACGACGAAGGCCGTGCCCGGCTGCTGGATCTCTACCAGAAGGGCAAGGACAGGCAGTGGGACGCCGCGACCAGGATTGACTGGTCCGTGGAGGTGGACCCCCACCGGGCGCTGGAGCTTCCCGACGACACCATCCCCATCCACGGGCTGCCGGTCTGGGAGAAACTCAGCGAGCGGGAGCGCGGTGAGCTCAGCCGGCATCTGACCTCGTGGCAGTTCAGCCAGTTCCTGCATGGCGAGCAGGGCGCGATGATCTGCAGTGCTCGGATCGTCGAGTCGGTGCCGGACATGGACGCGAAGTTCTACGCCGCGACCCAGGCGATCGACGAGGCGCGGCACGCCGAGACATATGCCCGTTTCCTGACGGAGAAGATCGGTATCGTTTACCCGATCAATCCCGAACTGCGGTCGCTGCTCGACTCGACCCTTGGCGACAGCCGGTGGGACATTCCGTACCTGGGTATGCAGGTGCTCATTGAGGGTCTCGCCCTCGCCGCGTTTGGCGTGCTGCGCGACGCCACGTCCGCCGCGCTGCCGAAGCAGATTCTCGCCTACGTGATGCAGGACGAGGCTCGGCACGTGGCGTTTGGCCGGTTGGTACTGCGTGACTACTATGCGCAGCTGAGTAGTCGTGAGCGTGCCGAGCGGGAGGAATTCGTCGTTGAAAGCTGCTGGCTGATGCGGGACCGGCTGCGGGGCGCCGAGGTGTGGGACAACCTCGGATTCGACGTGGCCGCCTGCCTTGCCGCGGTCGAGACGTCCAGTTACATGCGGGTGTTCCGTAAGCTCCTGTTCAGCCGGATTGTGCCCTGTGTCAGGGATATAGGCCTGTGGGGCGAAAAGGTCCGCGACGCCTATGCGCGGATGGGTGTCCTCGATCTAGCCAGCCTCGACCTGGCGGAGCTGATGAACGGAGACGAGGCCGTTGCCGACAGCCTCGACCGGGCGCGGGCCGAGGAGGCGGAGCTCGCGGCGCGCAAGCGGCAGGTGGAGCAGACGATCGCCGCGGCGTTCTGAACTGCCCATCCATGAGGCCAGGTTGTCCAGGCCAGGTTGTCACGTGGGCTGATCGGGAAGCGACCAGGGTGAGCTGGGGTTATCCTCAACGTATAGTTGCATTGGCAACATTTAGCTCACTGTCAGGAGGATCGCGATGCCTGCCGTGACCGCCGATACAACCAGCCTGCCGCGTCTTGGGACGCCGCTCGCCGGTGTCGTTGATCGCCCGGTCCGTTCGGTGACGACGGCGCCGTCGGGCCGTGAGGGCGAAGGCTTCCCCGTGCGCCGGGCCTTCGCCGGTGTCAGCCTTGCCGATCTTGATCCTTTTGTTCACATGGATCAGATGGGCGAGGTCGAGTACGCGCCGGGCGAGCCAAAGGGCACCCCCTGGCATCCTCACCGGGGCTTCGAGACCGTCACATACATGATCGATGGGACGTTCCAGCATCAGGACTCCAACGGCGGAGGCGGCGTCATCACCGACGGCGCGACCCAGTGGATGACAGCGGGCGCGGGGATCCTGCACATCGAGACACCGCCCGAAGAGCTTGTCGTCAGCGGCGGGCTCTTCCACGGCATCCAGCTGTGGGTGAACCTGCCTGGGCGCGACAAGTTCAGCCCGCCGCGGTACCAGAGCATCGAAGGCGACCGGGTCAGCCTGGTCTCGTCGCCGGACGCGGGGGCGCTGCTGAGACTCATCGCCGGGGATGTCGGTGGCCATCAGGGCCCCGGCTCCACCCATACTCCGATCGCGGTGGCACATGCGTCGGTGTCCCCCGGCGCTCGGCTGACGGTCCCCTGGAACCCCGGCTTCAACGCGCTTGCCTACATCCTCGCGGGTTCGGGACGGGTCGGTGGCGAGGGCCGTCCGGTCGGCCGCGGGCAGCTTGCCGTGTTCGGGCCAGGTGACCACCTCACGCTCGTCGCTGACGACCCACAGCCTGGGCCGGCCCCGATGCTGGAGGTACTGCTGCTGGGCGGGCAGCCCATCCGCGAGCACGTCGAGATGTACGGGCCGTTCGTGATGAACACCCGTGAGGAGCTGCGCCAGGCGGTGGAGGACTACCAGGCCGGACGCTTGGGCGTCATTCCCGCGAACGCTCTGATGCCCCACCGCGCGGCCCAGCGCTCTGGCTGAGCGGCCCCGGCCGAGCGCCCTGGCAGCGGCCTGGCCCGCTCCTGCCGGAGGTGTGGCGGGCTGACTCCGCCGGAGGCGGCGCGATCACTGTTCTCCTGTCAAAGTGGCACGAACCGTTTGATGCGCAGATGGACGTGCCAGCCAGAGGAGGACGGACAGCAGTGGTCTCGCTAACCGATCAGGTCGCTATCGTGACGGGCGCAAGCCGGGGCATCGGCTTTGAGGTTGCCAGAGAGCTTGTCCGGGCGGGCGCGAAGGTGAGCCTCACCGCTCGCCAGGCGGAACCGCTGGAAGCGGCGGTCGAGGAGCTGGGGGGCGGCGAGGTGGCCCTCGCGGTAGCGGGACGAGCCGATGACCCGCTCCATCAGCAGGATGCCGTCCGCCGGACCCTTGAGACGTTCGGAAGAATCGACATACTCGTGAACAACACCGGGATCAACCCTGTCCACGCCCCGATGCTCGACGTCGAACCGGCCGCGGCAATGAAGATCTTTGGTGTCAACGTGCTTGCGCCGCTCGCCTGGATCAGGCTCGTACGGGACGCCTGGATGGGCGAGCACGGTGGCGCGATCGTCAACATGGCCTCCGTCGCGGGCCTTCGGCCATCGCCGGGTATCGGCTTGTACGGGGTCAGCAAGGCCGCGTTGATCCGTCTGACCAGCGAGCTCGCGATGGAGCTCAGCCCGGCGATCCGGGTGAACGCGGTCGCGCCCGCCGTGGTGAAGACCAGGTTCGCGACCGCGCTTTTTGCCGGTCGGGAGGACAAGGTGGCTTCGGCCTACCCGCTGAAGCGGCTCGGGCTGCCCCGCGACGTTGCCGGCGCGGTCACCTTCCTGCTGTCGGACGAGGCTGCGTGGATCACAGGTCAGACGCTTGTCGTCGACGGCGGTCTCTCGCTGACCGGTGGTGTTGAAGCAAGTGCCCTGGGAGCTTAGAGCGTGTGTGGGATCGGGCTTTCGATCAGTGAGCCGGAATGACGATCTCACACGCGCTCTTAGCGGTCACCGCTAGAAGTT
>NZ_CAKJTR010000281.1:0-4127 GCF_917627355.1 Protofrankia sp. Cj3
GAATAACGTTCCAACTAAAGAACTTATTTAATTCCTTCTTCTTACGGTTGCGTCGACTAACCTGACGTTTCCGTTCCGATGATTTTCGGACCCTGACTCCAGCTGCGGAACTATCCAGATGTCGTCCTTGTCTGCGCGATACATGCGGTAGCCGCCCGGAGCCTGGTGATGACCAGGCGAGCACCGCCGTACTGACCGAAGCACCACACCGCGCCGTCGTCGAACTCCTGGGGGTGGGCTCCACGAGTCGCGCGACCTAGGCGTTACCGACGAATAAGGAGTGACCCGCAGTGGGCGATGCAGTTGAGGGTCGAGGCGAGATGACCTTGCCTGGAGACCCTATGGGATTGGAGGGCACCAAATCGGCTCAAGACCTGGTCCGCTCGGTCATCGCGCGGTACGCGCCGCAAGAACTTCCATATCTGGACCGGGTCACCCGGCTGTGTGCCGAAAACCCCGATGTTATGTACATCTCGCCGAAACGCAGAACCGAACCGCTGGCCGACGGCGGACTCATGGCGGCTCTGGTGATTGTGACACCGATTCTCTACGCTGCGCTCAACGATCTGGCCAAGGATAGTGTTACCGGCGGCGTGCACGCCTTGTGGCAGCGGATCCGGCGAGCCAAGCGGAAAGCTGCGGACCTGGATCCGCAAGCACCGCTCGGCACCTTCAGCCCGGAGCAGATCCTTCTCGCTAAAGCCACCATGATCCGGCGTTTGCTCCAGGAAGGCCAGTCGGCCGAGCAGTCCGAGGCCCTCGCCGAGGAATTCGTCGCACAGCTCGAAGACTCCGTTGACCGTCTCTGATATCCAGGAGACCCCGTTAATCTCGTGGCGCACCGTTAGCAACCTTCCCTCCACCACCCTATCGCGGTTCCTGCTGCTCATCGGTGTGCTCTTCGTCGGTGCCGTCCCGTACTACCACTGGTGGGCGTACTACGTCCTGGACGTGACCCCAACCCTGTCCGACTGTGGTGTGCTCACCGGTGGCGCGGATCCGGCCAAGTACGCTGCGGCGCTGGCAGCTTGCCCTGATGACGTCGGCCGGGCGGCGATTCTGCTCGAACTCGCCGCCACCGGCACGGTCATCGTTGTCGCGGTCACGCTCTACCTGCTCCAACCCTGGTGGTACTTCCGTCAACACCGCCTCAAGCCGGTCGACGCGCAGGTGGACTCCGCCGTGCACGCGGAACTCACCGCGCTCGTCGTCGGGGCACAGTTGCGGCGAGCACCGACCTTCGTCGTCCGGCCCATAGTCACCCGCGGGGGACTCACGTTCGGGCGGTTCGGTCGCTACTACATCAGCCTCGACGAGGGCCTGCTCATGGGGTATTCCTTCGACCCCGGACGGTTGCGCGCAACTGTCCGGCACGAGCTCGCTCACCTGCAGGGCCGTGACGTCGACCTCACCTACCTGGCTTTGTCGTTCTGGCGCGCCTTCCTTCTAGTCGTCGTGGTGCCTGCGGCCATCGAGATCGGATCGCGTTTCGTCGGTAATGGTTTCACCTGGAGCGGCTTCCTTTTTCAGCAGGCGGTCGGGCTGGCCTTCATCGTGGCTCTCGTCCACCTGGCCCTGCGTTCGGTCCTTCGGGTCCGCGAGTTCCACGCCGACGTGCGCTCCGCTGCAGACGAGGCAGGCAACGGAGCGCTCGCAATCATGCTCGACGAGCGCGTGCTGGCTGAACCAGACGGTTTCCGGGCACGACTTAGGCAGTGGAAGTCGACACATCCCAGCGATTCTGACCGGGCCCAGGTTCTGCGCGATCCAACCCTGCTCTTCCAGTTGAACGCTGTGGACGCGCTTGTCGCCAGCGCCGCCAGTGGATTCGGCCTCGGTGGCCTCTACTTGACAGTGGGCAGCCTGGTCGGGGCCTCCACCGGTACGGCCGAGCTCATCACCGCCGTCATAGCCAGCCTGCCGATCGCCGCGGTGATCGGCGCCGGGGCCATCCGGTCGGCTTTCGCCGGCATCGCCGGCTGGCGGCGCCCGCCGCTCGGCATCCGGACCGGGATCTGCGCTGCCGCCGGGTTTGTTGCCGGAGAATCTCTGTCCTGGTCCCTGAGCGTCAGCTGGTCGGACATCCTCACCGCCCACCCATGGACGGCCCTATGGATGGCCGTGGTCCTAGCGTCGGGGTTCCTCCTCACCGCCCGGTGGATAATCATCTCGGCACGCATCTGGGTTGACGGCAGGAAAAACCCGCCGGCATCCTGGTCGTACGTCGTCCTCGCAGTCCTCGCCACGGCACCGTTCGCACTGACGCTGACGTTCTGGCAACTTGCGCACCAGGGTGAGCTACCCGGTACGGCCCGCTACCTCGCCTTTGTCTACGGTCGGTTGCTGCTGGGCTATCCAGGGCTGATCGCCGCCGCCCTGACCGCCATGGCCCTCGCCCCCGTCCTGGGCGGGATGTGGCGCCACGGCGCCACATCCCTCGCATGGCCCCTCGCCCTGAGTATTGCCGCCGGGGCCATGGCAGCGGTCTTCGCCCTCGTGTTCCTAGTGCAACCACTGGACTCATGGTGGCTGTCGACCGTGCCCTCACCCAGCCCGTCGGATCCGGCATCCACCGACATGCAGTTCATCACTGGCCAGGTCGCCGGAGCCGTCGCCCTCGCGGCCTTTGTGGCCGCGTACGTAGGCCGGCGCGGTGCCGCGCTCGGTGCGGCGTTCGGCCTGGTGACCGCCGGTACCGGCGGCGCTTTCATAGTCCTCGTCGGGGGTCTCAACCGCCTTGTGCGAACCTGGACATCCGGCCGCCCGTCCAATTGGGACACCATCCGTGGGCTCGACGCCCTTATCTTCCGCCAGGCACTGATCGCCGCCGTCGCGCTGATCCTCGTCGCCGGCATACTTGGACGCCTCACCGGGCTGTTCACTCGCCTGCCAGCATGGCCAAAGGGCAACCACTGGGGGGAAACGTGGCGTTCCCCCACGTGGGTGGCGGCGCTGACCGCGCTCTCTCTGACGTTGGCCGCAGCCGCACAGGCGACCTACCCCACGCCGGTTCCGGGGCCAGTCGCGCCTGCCACACCCGCGTCGTCGCCTTCGCCCACCCAGGCGGAAAAGAACCCTTACGTCTTCCCTGCCGACCTCGGTGACACGAGTCTGTGCGCCTGGTTCCCCATGGGGTACCTCTCGGGGGAGATGCTGACAACCGCGCAAACACAAGGCCAACTGGCTTATCTCAGCTGGACGGGCACCGTGCTCGAGCACGCAGACAATCCCGACCTGGCCAAACTCGGCAAAGCCCTCACCGCCGCCCTAATCGCTAACGACAGCAAGGCCGCCCTGACCGCGGTGAAGGCCATCGGCACCAAATGCCTCACGGAGGACGACAGCGCCAAACCCGGAACCAAGGTGCAGGCGCTGGACCAGTGTCTGGTGGGATCCTGGACGCTGACGGCGGAGATCCAGGCCGTCGACCTCGTGCCTCTGGTGAACGAGAATACCTACACCAGCCAGTACACGGCCGATGGCAACGCGAGGGACGTCGCGATCGACTACCGGCTCTCGGGCACCTCTGGCGGAGTGACGATCACCATCGGACAGGACCGCACCCGCTTGTACAACTGGTCCGCTTGGGCCGGCATCTACTTGCAGTCCCACGAGAGTGGACCCGAAACGACCACCATCATCAAGAACTCCCAGGTGGTCAAGACCGTCGACGGATCCACAGACCCCGGCGGACACGCCGCAGGGTACACCTGCAATACCACAACACTGCACCTTGCCGGAAGCGGTGACGACGCCGAGACATTGGAGCTGTTCGGAAACCCTATTCGAATCGGTTTTCATTGAAATTCTGATACCGGCAACAGGAACAATACGTTCGTCAGTAGCCGTATGGGGAGATCGCTACCCGCCAACTTCCTGCGTTCTTTGGTACCGGGCAGACCCAGCGCGTCATGGAATACACAGGCCCTCCCCATCGTTAGAGATTCTGCGACATTTTCTATGTCGTAGGAAGGGTGACCTCCATGTATCATCTTCCCGGGCTGAGTCACCGAGCGACGGCTGTGGTCATCGAACGCGCCGAGCAGACTTTCCCTGACTGGGACAAACCGGTCGGCCGGCCCAAGACCCTGTCGCTTCTCCAGGCCCTGAAATTGACGGTATGCCGA
>NZ_CAKJTR010000282.1:0-918 GCF_917627355.1 Protofrankia sp. Cj3
GTGCTACCCGGCCCGGTCAACGTGGCTGACTGCCGTTGCGCTGCGTCGTCCGGGTGTTCGAGCGCTGGTAGGGCGCCGCGCCGACGTGCGCAGTCGCTTCCGCGTCGATCAGATCCTGCGACGCGGTCTGCAGGGTCTGCGCATCATCTGCCTGGCGTCGGTGGACCGGAGCAGCTCCAGTAGACCGAGTAGTGCAGAGTGGTGCGGGGCCATCGTGTGGTGTCCTCTCTGCGAGTTTTGGTCGGTTCACAGAGCTTCACGCGATGGCCCCTGTCCGTCCGGGACCGATACGCCGAACCTTATTGATCGGCTTGTCTTGATCTATATCGCTCGAGCGAGGCTCACCCTTTCCGTCCTTCCCGGCGGGCCTGTTCCTGTGTCCGTTGCTACTCATGGCCTGACTTATGGCCAATTGAATCGCTATAAAGACCAGAACGGCTCAACCGACATGCAATTCGACAATTATCGTATCGCCTGCCTTAATTACCAGATCTCCAGCATCAAATTCTAGAACAGATCCAGCCAAGTCGCCTACATCATTGCGCAGGTCCGCCACGCCGACAACTCTATCGAAACCCACATCTCCTATTAATGTTTCCAGCCGAGAAAATTCCCATGATCTTGGCGGCCAGCACCATTCAGGAAGTTTAGGCCAAGTACCAAAATCTACCCTCAGAGTCCAGTCTGTGGCCGACGTAAAAAGGATAGATCCATCGTCCCTGAAGACAAGTTCCACTGAATCCAAGGATGGCCCAGCACCGATACTCTGACTCAAATAGAAGATACCCTCTAGGCTAGCAGCCTCCCGGCCAAGAATCTTGCGCAATAGTTCCACGACCAGCCTCCACATTAACCATCATTTCAAAAATGGACTCGCAGCTTCAAACCACCCATTCGGGCGGGACATCGGAAACATGG
>NZ_CAKJTR010000282.1:1558-4720 GCF_917627355.1 Protofrankia sp. Cj3
AGAATTATTCAAAATCCCATGAGATCGAAAAGAAAAATAGGCCGCGAGTCGCATCGTATGCATCGTGGTAGGTATGGTATGGGCGCCGATAGTCGGTGTGGAGTATGCGCCACGACTTGAAGTGCGCGACGACTCGCTCGACGGGTGCCCGAAGAGCGGAGAGATCGGCGTTGCATTTCTTGTCCATCTCGCCGAGTTCGCCCCCGTGTGGCCTTTTCCGCGGCGTGACCATTCCGCTGCATCCTTGGTAGCCTCTGTCCCCGATGCCACCGCCGGAATTTTTGACGATCTCAGCGACTGGTGTCTGTGTAAAGGCTGATGCATCATGGTTCTTTCCGGGCAGCGGGTCGGAGATAAATACGGGTTCTCCGTCGAGCAGACTCACCAGCTGCGCGTTGAACCCTGTCGTGCCTTTTTTCCGGCTCCATAGGTCGGGCTGGTCGTCGTAGGACCAGCAGGGGGTGATCGTGCCGTCTACCAGGCACACTCGCCCCTTGACGATCTCGATGGCCTCCTTCGCGTCTGGAACGAACTCCTCCAGGACCGCCTTCACGATCGGCACCAGTTTAGTGATGATCCGCGAAATCGTGGGCTGCGAGACGTCTTGTACGTCGCCGATGAACTCCTGGGTGATGTTGTGTCGCAAGTACATGCATGCGATGTCCACCGTCCGCGCCAGCGTGCACTTCTTCGGCCGGCCGGCCTTCTTGGACCAAGGCTCCGTCAACCGGCTGCCAATACGAACAACGAGCTCCTGCATCTGGGACGACATCAGACCGGTGGTACGCTGGTATCGCAACGATTCTTCCCTCAGTTGGCATTGGCGAGTTTTGGCGAATGAACCAATACCAACGGGAAGGGCCGTTGCCTACGCGACACGCCGCGCTTGATCGAGTGTTGACGAGACCGGCAGCGGTCTAACTAAAGAGACCCGTTGTCAAATGAAGAATGAGTTTTGAATAACACTCCTAGTAGTACTTTGTTAAGTTGAGTCGATCATGCATATGTCGGCGATAGTAATCGAGCGATGACACGTAGGGCAGGCGCCGGCCAAGGCTACAAGCAGGAGCTGGAGAACACGGACAGTGGCGTAGACGGTCAGGCCGGCGCAGGGACTTTTGGGTCGAGTCGCAGCAGGGTGCAGAACGCCTGGGCGAGGCACACGAGGGTGACGTGCCGGTTCCAGCCGGTGTAGGTGCGGCCCTCAAAATGGTCGAGACCGAGCGCGCTCTTTAACTCCCGGTAGTCATGTTCGATCCGCCAGCGGATCTTCGCGAGGCGGACCAGGCCGGTCAGGTCGGCGCCGACAGGCAGCGAGAGCAGCCAGTAGTCGGATGGCTCGTCGGCGTCAGGGGGCCACTCGACGAGCAGGGTACGTACCGGCAGGGTGCCGTCGTCAGCGCGGGGGATGTCCCGGTTAGCGAGACGTACTGGGATCGCGACGAAATGTGACCGCATCTGCGCCTCGGGGTTGCCGCGGCTTCGGCGGGTGCCGGTCCGCCAGGTGACCTCGGTACACGCGTCCCGACCGGCAGTGAGCGCAAGGGCCTTCAGGTTCGAGGCAGGGCCGCGGTACCTCGGCTTCGATGGCCGGCCGCGCCCGGAGGCCGGCACCACGGTGGGCACGGCGTCGACCGGGTAGGCGGACAGATCGGGACTGACCGCGAGCGCATAGTCCAGCCCGCGGTCCTCCAGACCGAGCCGGAAAGCGGTGATGTCACCGTAGCCGGCGTCCGCGGTCACCAGTAGTTTCCCGAGCTGCCATTCATCGACCATCTGGTCGAGCATGTCCAACGCCTGGCGCCACTTCTCCCGATGGCGGACGTCGTCGGGCAGGCCGGCACGGGCACGGCGGTGGCAGACCGACTCGGCCGCGGCCGGGTCGTCGAGGGTCGTGTCGTCCCACGACGCGGGGCAGAACAGCCGCCAGTTCGCCGCCAGCGACGCCGCGTCAGTGACCATTTGTATACTAACGCCGATCTGGCAGTTACCGGTCTTGCCGAGTGCCCCGCAGTACATCCGCGCGACACACGCCGAGGCCTTCCCGTCCTTCGGGAACCCTGAGTCATCAACCACGTATGCTTCGGGGCGGATTGTGTCCTTCGCCCAGCCCGCGACTGCTCTGCGTACCGCCGTCGCGTCCCAGGTTGACGAAGTGACGAACTGCTGTAACCGCTGGTGGTCGACCCCAAGGCGCTCGGCCATCGGCTGCATGGACGTACGAGCACCGTCCATCAGCAGCCCACGCACATACAGCTCGCCGACCGCCCGCTGATCCGCCCGCGGCAGGCTGGCCAGCATCCCGGCAGTGAAGTCCACCAGCCGGGGCGCCACCCGCGCGATCTCTTCTGGAGTCACAAACCGATCACATCAGGCGAAAATCAGTGCGCTCCAAACAGATCAACATAACTTAACAAAGTACTACTAGTAGAATTCAAACCAGTGGTGCACTGATCGCTAGAATTCGCCCTCTTTCGCATTGCTAGATTAAATCACGAAATGATATAATTGTCCAGATACGTTCATTCTCCTTAGTGTGCGCCCAGCGGGACTGGAGGTAAAAGCCGTGAGATAGCGGTGGATCCGGAGGTTCGTAAGCTCGTCGTCGCTTGCCGGTGAAAGTCCGGTCCGGGTAGCTGCCAGGAGGCCCGGTAGCAGGCTGGCAGCTTCGTCTGGAAACGGGCGGGGTCGAAGCCCAGCGTCAAAGGCCCTGTAAGGGGGAGCGACAGTGCGGTCCGTAGCATCACGCGAAGCCTGCGGCGTCGTTAGAATGCCCGTCCTTCGGGGCGGGGTAAGGGAGTGCCGAGCCTCTCACTATCGGGGCGAAGGCCACGGAAGCGGCGAAGATCCTGGAGATGCGGCCGTGAGGAACTCCCCGGCGTATGGGGCGCGGAACGTACTGACAGCGGCGGCGGGAACTGGGGAGGCCCTCCCCGGCCCGGCAGACTGCGGATAGCTGTCGGAGAACCGTGCCCTATAACCGGTGATCCCGGGAAGTGGGCGGCGGGCCGGGTGGGCGTCGGAGGCGGCCATATTACCGATCGAGCCGACCGGACAACATAACCGGCGGTGAGGGAAGGGCCGCTGCTTTGTCGATGCGTGGAGTTGGAGGGAGGGGCCCGGTGAGTGCCATGGTTGCTAGTCCCACCGCTGGTGGATCCC
>NZ_CAKJTR010000283.1:0-4073 GCF_917627355.1 Protofrankia sp. Cj3
GTCCCAGCGCGAGGCGGGCGTCGGATGTCGCCTCTACCACCTGATACCGCCCGTCGCTACTTCTTTCTCAGTAATGTGCCGCTGTCTGACGTGAAATCTGCGCCTGCCCACGTACACCACGCTGCAGCAGTCGGCGCAGTTCCCGAAATCCGTAAGCACGTTTGTTCTGACCTCCTCCGGCAAGTGCCCGCATCGCCTTGATGGCGATACTTAACTCTATGTTCACTTGCTCCATTACCTCGGCGATGGCAGCGGCGTTAGCAGTTAAGATCTCCGTCCACAGGTCGACGTCTCCGGCTGCGATCCTCGTCATGTCTTGTGCCCCCGTGCCAGCGAGGCGAAGTGAGAAAGGATCTGCTTCGGCCAGCCGGCTCGCGACCAACGAGGACATCATGTGGGGCATATGGGAGATCAATGCAACCGCACGATCATGAACAGCGGCGTCGGCAACGGTGGGGATGGCACCGCACAGCGCCACCAGTTCCAATACCTGGTCAAGTACCACAGGCTGAGTATCGTTGGTGGGCGTGAGCACCCAGGGCCGTCCACGGAACAAATCTGCCCGAGCAGCCAGAGGACCTGACCGCTCACGTCCTGCCAGAGGATGACCGCCCACGTAGCTTGACAGGTCGCAGCCTAGGAGCAAGACAGCATTCTGCAGTTGTAGTTTGACACTCGCGACGTCGCTGTATGCTATGGCCGTTTCTTGCTTCTGTAACTGCGCGAGAAGCCCAGCCACCTGTTCAGGGGGTACCGCTAGTACGGCAAGGTCCACCTGTTCACTCGGTGGATCTGTCCGACCCGCGCCAAGGGATACTGCGGTACGGAGTGTCTTCGGGTCAGGATCAGACAGATAGACCTCGATGCCCTGGGAACGAAGGGCCAAGGCCACCGAGGTACCGATCAACCCGACGCCTGCGACAAGAACTGTGCGCATATCGTTTCCCCTTCGGGGCTTATTCAGAACTGCCAGTACAAGCGATCTATATCATGTATCGTCCCAGGTCAGGACACTGCAATCGATCTTTGTTGGGGAGTTCTGAATAACCCTCTTCGCATCAGTTTCAGTCGGCTATTTAGCAAAACGGCGGAATCTGTCATCGACGCGATCTTGATTGCCCTTATCTCCATGGAGTGCAGTTCTTTTGGAGGGAGATATTTTCCGGCTGAGAAGCCGAATATAGCAGATATGTCACCACCTCCAAAAGAGGATCAATATGAAATAAAGAGGGCAAAGCGCGGGTCGGCGCACCCCTCGCAGCTAACGGGGCTTCGCCCCAGCCCGACGAGGCATGTTCGCTACCGGCTCCGATTCCAGCGCAGGCTCACGCAGGGCCCTGCGGTCAGCCGGCCGACCACCGCCGCCCGCTATGCCTAGTAATGAGACCAGGGCTTACTAATCCGAAATGGGGTTACTGGACCGAAGGCAATCGCAATATCGCAGGTCAGGGCACGTGCTAAAGTCCAGTAGCCTAGATTCCCTTTAGTAGAGCGCCCGGCAATAGGGGCGTGGATCAAGGAGCGGGGCTGGGTACGCACCTCGCCGCGTTGTCGTCGGTCGCCACCCAATACCAGCGTGACTCTCTCCGCCGCCTTGCGATGCACGCACCCAGCCCCGCTCCTTGATCCACGCCCCTATTGCCGGGCGCTCTTAACGCCGAAACTACTGGTCAGGTGCGCTTTCGTCGTTGCGCCGTGGAGCAGGTACCCGTTACGATATGTCAACTTGGCCCGATCTTCACGGCTTTGGCCGACCTGGCCAACTAGAGGATCATGAAGATCGAATCTCGACTGGCGTTATAGTTGTCACCTCGACACCTAATTCCATGATCAGTTCTTGGATAAAGATCTAACAGTAGCCTCAAATACGGACAGAACATCCTTCTTGTCGATGGCGATCTCCCTGCAAATGATCTGTACTCATCTCCATGCCCCTCCACCGGAGTTTTTGACGATGTCAGTGACCGGTGTTGCCGTACAAGCTACCGCTTCATAAGTTGGAACTTCCCGATGAACCGCGCCGAGCGACTCTGGCTCAACTCCCGCGAGATGGTCTCCCGCTCCTCGAATGCCAACGCCTCGCGCTGACCCATCCACCATCCGTTCTCTCGATGCTACTGATAATAATCCTATCGGAGTGTCGCTACAACCATTGAATCCATCTTCTCTTTCTTCGATCTTTTGCGAAAGAGATCAACTTTGACTAAGCGTAAACAAATTTAAGATCATTAGCAGGCTCTCGGTTTGATTTTTTAACCTGCTTGCTTCTCCCTCGTATCCGGCTGTGGGGTTCCAGAACCCCGGTTCGAGCGGTGACCTGCGTGTTTGCCAGGGCGTACCGCAAAGTCGTTGATGCTGGTCAGGTCGGGTTTTCGAGGCCGAGGATGGCGATGAGCAGGGCGGTGTCGTGCCGGATCCTGCGGAGGGTGGGGCCAATCCGGGTGTGGCCGGCGAGGCAGATCAGCCCTATCGTGATGTTACGGAGTGTGACAGTAGCGCGGGGCGGGGGGCCGGTTCGGACCTGGGACGCATCACCATGGAACGTGACATCGCGGACCCAGCGGACTCGGTTTTCTATGGTCCAGCGTCCCTGGACGTAGCTGGCGAGTTCGGCGGCGGTGATCTCGTCGAGCGTCAGGCTGGTGATCACGAAGGCGGTGATGGTGGCCGTGGTCTTCTCCGTGACCCGGCGGCGGCCCTTGCCTCTGGTCACGGTGCGGGTGACGCGGCGGCGGATCCTGGCGACGGCGCGGGCATGGGGATGGCGGGCGCGGATCGCGTTGCTGGCCGCGATGTAATGGATCGAGTGTGACTCGAACCGGCCGTGGCCGTGGCCCTCGGCGGGTGTGGCCGACCGGGATCCTGGTCCAGTCGGCGGCCTGCTGGCAGTCGACCGCGAGGGCGGGGGTGTTGTTCTTGACGGTGAACACGAAGTGCGCGCCGAGCTCGGCGACCACATGGCCGGTCAGGGGACAGTAGCCGTGCAACTCGCGCAGCAGCGGGGCGAAGGCGGGGACCTCGTTGCTCTTCGGGCCGATCGCGTGTTCGGCGAGCACGACACCGGTGGTGTGGGTCGCGGCGGCAGCAGGTAGAGCACCTGCCCGCCGGCGTCGCGCGCGCCGCGCAGGGCGGTGCTGCGGCTGTTGTGGCTCCGCCGGTTGACGACGGATCTGCGCTGTCGACTGGACGGCTCCGGAATCGGCATTGAAAGCCGGAACAACGAGACAGGGCCGCCCCTCGATAGGGGGCTGTCCGACCTGAGGTGTAAGTGGTCTGCCTGATCGCGCCAGGCGTGGCTTGGCGGGAAGGACAGATCATGGACGAGACGATCGATATGGACGGCCATGACCGTGGCGACGGTACGGGGTTGTTGGCCGCTAAACCTTGACGATTGTGAATGGTCGGGCGTTCGGGAGGTGCCCGGCCAGATGTTGAAGATCCCCTGGGTCGGATGTGTACACCACCCCACCGTGGCGGGCAGCTGACAGAGCGACGATCGCGTCGACCCCGTCACTGGTACGGGAACGACCTAACAGTTCCCCGACAGCGCGCGCTGCCGTCTGGTCGACCGATTCGACCAGACAACCACGGAGCAGTCGCGCGAGGCGTGCCTGTCGTGCCCCGTCCCGCCAGACCTGCCAGATGACCGGCGCCGGGACCACGGGGGTGATGCCGCCGGCCAGTGCCTTGATGTGGCGGGCCCACATGCGTTCGTCGTCACGTTCGCCAGCGACGAGGGCGCCGGCGTCATAGAGCAGGTTCACGCGGTTCGGCGAGGGAGTATGCCGGCGTCTTCCAGCTCACGTTGGGCCTCGTCGAGGATGTTCTGTGGGAGAGGGCCGTGTTCGGCCTCCCATTCGCGGGCGGCTGCCAGACCGTCCGCGATGACGGCTTGCCGGTCGAGTCGCTCCATGATCGCTTCGCGTACCCACGCAGACAGCGATGTCCCCGCGGTGCGGGCGGCGTCTTCGGCGCGGGCGCGGAGATCGTCACCGAGGTACAGCGGAGTCGATGTCGTTCTGGCCATGTCTGCCAGCATATCCCGATGCGAATCGCATGCGAATCTACTCCCA
>NZ_CAKJTR010000284.1:0-2252 GCF_917627355.1 Protofrankia sp. Cj3
GAGTGCGGCTGTTTCTCCGCTGGCGGCGACCTGACAGCGGGCGCACCCACCCATTACACCGAGGAAATCGTGCGGGACAGCCTGCTCCTGCTCGCAAGTGGCCTGCTGGTGAGCTGGCCGTACAGCGTGCTAGCTCTCGACCGCCTCCTCGACCGACCGTTCCAGGAGAGCTCATGAGCGCCACGTCAGACAAGGGCCGGCAGAAAGACGCCCCGGCCGGACGCCGGCCCGCGGGCCGCGAGGAAGCCCGGCGGGAGAAGGCCGCCGCGGCCCGAGCCGCCGAAATCGCGCGCGCCCGGCGGCGCCAACGCATGATCATCGCTTTCACTGTCGTGGCCGTGCTCGCCCTGGCCGGTGTGATCGGCTTCGTCATCCAGAACAGCCGAGCGGTATCAACGCCTGTCGTGGTGCCGGCGAACGCGACCGGCAGCGACAACGGAATCGTCGTCGGAAAAGCAGCCGCCGCGGTCACCGTCGATTTCTACGAAGACTTTCAGTGCCCTGTCTGTGAAAATCTCGAGACATCGCTTGGCGGCACCATCCAGCAAATGATCGACAACGGGAAAATCAAGGCTGTCTACCACATGATGTCGTTTATCGGGCCGGAGTCCGTCCGGGCCGCGAATGCCGGCGCGGCCGCCGCCCAGGAGAACAAGTTCAAAGAATACCATGATATTCTCTACGCCAATCAGCCACGTGAGCGGACCGGCGGTTTCACCAACGCTACATTGATCGGGCTCGGCGACAAGGTCGGGCTGACTTCCCCGGCATTCACCGGCGCGGTGAACAACGGCACGTACAAAGGCTATGTCGCGAAGGTGGAGGACGACGCGTCCAAGCACGGTGTGACCGGCACCCCGACCGTGTTCGTCAATGGCAGCGAGCTTGCCGCGCAGGCCCTGACACCGCAGGGCTTCACCGACGCGGTGGCCGCTGCCGGTGGCGGCGGCAGCGGCGGTAACGCCACACCCACCGGATAGTCCCCCGCGGGCGCGCACAAAACCGCCAGCGCACCCGTGGGAGCGCCCGGCAACACAGGTACAGCGCACCGCGTTCTGCCGTGTCGTCCCGCGGCCCTCGGGCACGATACGGCAGGACGCGGCGACACGAGGTGAGATAACGGCTATGGATGCCGCGCAGTGGGACCGTCGGCACACCGGAGCCGGCCTGGTGTGGACCGCCGAGCCGAACCCGATCGTGATCGAACAACTCGCCGGCCTGCGCCCGGGCCGCGCCCTCGACCTGGCCTGCGGGGTCGGCCGCAACGCCGTCTGGCTTGCCTCGCAGGGCTGGCGGGTCACCGGTCTGGACTTCTCGGAAGTCGCGATCCGCAAGGCGCGGGAGCTCTCCCGCCGATTCGACGTGACACCAGAGTGGATCAAAGCCGATGTCCTGGAATGGACACCAAGGCCCATGTCATACAATCTTGTTACTATCTGCTATCTTCATCTTCCGCCTGGTGAACGGCGCACGATCCTGTATGACGCGATGAAAGCAGTCATTCCAGGTGGGACGCTGCTGGTGCTCGGGCACGATCGCGCCACCCTCACTCTCGGACGCGGCGACGGCCGCAAGCCCAGCGGACCGGCTGATCCCCAAAGCCTGCTCAGCCCCGACGAACTGCTGGACGCCGACGAACTGCTGACGGAACTGGCTGACGGCCCGCCCCTGCGAATCAGTCGAGCTGGCCGCGTACCGCATCCGATCAACCCGGATGACCGGCAGCTCAGCCCGGACGACCGGCAGCAAACGGTGATCGACACGCTGGTGGTGGGCATCCGGCCCGGCCCGGCGACCACCCATCCCGCGCTCGTCAAGCCGCTGCCGGGACTGATGACCGTCGGCAGATCCGCATCACGATCGCTGTCGCTGTCGGTCGGCGGGTTCCTCGTCGTCCACCGGATGCCCCACGTGGCCGAACTACGCCGGCTGCGCACCGCTGGCGGTCTGTCCGACCCCGGCCCCGAAGCCGCCGCGGACGCCATTGACGGCAGCCTCGCCGGACTGTGCGTTGAGGCCGCGCACGAACCAGGGCGCGCGGTCGGCTGTGGCCGCATCGTCGGGGACGGCCGTACCTTTCTGGTCATCATGGACGTCGCGATCGACCCCATGGTGTTCGCCGACGCCGACGCTGATGCCGACGTCGACCTGTCCGTTCTGATCATGAATGAACTACGCAGATGGGCCGCCAGCCAGGTTGATCCGACCTCGTTCGTCGGTGTCGCGACGGCGGCGGGGGTCGAGCCGCTCGC
>NZ_CAKJTR010000284.1:2423-3349 GCF_917627355.1 Protofrankia sp. Cj3
GGAGCAGTCACTTCCCGGTGAGCAGACGAGCGGGTTTGCGACAGGGCGGGCGTCCGACTAGCTTTCCGACCATGACCGAGACCGCCGCAGTTGCCCGTCTCACCCCCGGTGACGCAGCCCCGGACTTCACCCTGCCCGACGCCGACGGCAACAACGTCCCCCTCACCGCCTACCGGGGGAGACGGGTGATCGTGTACTTCTACCCGGCGGCCTCCACACCCGGGTGCACCAAGCAGGCCTGCGACTTCCGGGACAGCCTCGTCCAGCTGAACAACGCCGGCATCGACGTGCTCGGCGTCTCGCCGGACAAGCCGGCGAAGCTGGCGAAGTTCCGTGACAACGAGAAGCTCACGTTCCCGCTGCTGTCCGACCCGGACCGCGCGGTGCTCACGGCCTACGGCGCCTACGGCGAGAAGACCCTGTACGGCAAGAAAACTCTCGGCGTGATCCGCTCGACCTTTGTGGTGGACGCCGAGGGAAAGATTGAGAAGGCGATGTACAACGTCCGGGCGACCGGCCACGTCGCCAAGCTCATCCGTGATCTTGAGCTGGCCGGTTGACCGTGCCCGCGGGAGGGCCGCCCACACCTGCCGGAGTTACCCGGCAACCGAGCCGGAGGTCCCTGGCCGTAGGGCGGCTGGGCGGGCAGGCTGGATGTGGGAGGCCGTCAGGCGCATCGCCAGTCCCTGGCCGCCTCCCACGCCCTGTCTCCGGTGGCCGCGATCCACGGGTGGGACCGCGGCCACCGGCGGCGCCCACCGGGACTCCCCACGGCGCATCCTCTCCTGCGTACGGGAAAACCGGTGGACGAACAGCGGCCGCCAATCGCTACTGTGGTACCTGCGCGGGAGTGGCGGAATGGCAGACGCAGCAGACTTAGGATCTGCCGCCTTCGGGCGTGGGGGTTCAAGTCCCCCCTCCCGCAC
>NZ_CAKJTR010000284.1:4035-4893 GCF_917627355.1 Protofrankia sp. Cj3
GGGCCTCTGAGCTGCCAGGTTCCACTGTCTCCGCAGCTCAGCACGGTTCAAGACGATCAGTTGCCTGCTCTGGAGTGTCCGGCGACGTCTGATCGTGTTCGGCGACTCACGGCACATACGCGGCACGGCCGCAACACCAGCGTCGGCGGTGCCGCCGGGTCGGCGCCGTTCGGTCGGCCGATGCCGAGCTCCGCCTCGATCCGGCGGAGCTGGACGCCGACATCCCCGTCGATGCACTTCGCGTACACCCGGTACAGGACTCCGATCGAGTGGCCAGCCCACTCCGCGACCTGCGCGCCCTGCACCCCAGCGCTCAGCCAGGGACCTGTCGGACGACGCGTTCGTGTTCTCGCACGACCCGGCGGGGGCCACGCCCTGGAACCCGGACTCGGTCACCCAACGCGTGGCGATTGTGGCTGAGAGGGCTGGCGTCAAGGCGACTGTCAAGTCGTTCAGACACTACAACGCCACCCAGCTCCTGGCGGCTGGTGTCGACCTACAGACGACTGCCGGACGGCTCGGTCATGGCTCAGGCGGGGCGACGACCCTGCGTGTCTACGCACACCGGACCAGCGAAGCGGATCGCCGTGCTGCTGCCGTCCTGACCGCCGGGCTCCCGGCCCGTCCAAAGGCGGCTACGGCATCCTGACGCTCCTCTGCCTGTCGCCGTTTCCCGCGGCAGGACCGGGGTCGCGAAGCGCCGTCTGTGGTCAGATCCCCATCTTGGTCATGCCGTCATGTCGGCCATCGCTACGGCGCCGTCTTGCTGATCGATGGTTTCACCCGTGCTTGAGCGGGATCGAGGAATACGGATATCCATCACCCAGTCGATGGGGTACCTACCTCAGCGCGGTTCCC
>NZ_CAKJTR010000285.1:0-4036 GCF_917627355.1 Protofrankia sp. Cj3
AAGGATCAGAAGGCTGGGACATGATCGTGGTCATCCAGGTCGCTGCGAGCGCGGGGTAGACGCGGCGTCGCCCGACTACCGGGCCGCGTCTGAACTGCATTTCCCGGACATACAGCTCGCCGGTTCGGCGCGGACGACCTGGGGCAGAGCCCCGTCCAGTCCCGTGGCAGGCTGGACCTCATGCAGATCGGCGCCGTCTACCCGCAGATCGAGCTCGGAGGAGATCCGGGCGCCGTTCGGCGGATTGGGAGAGCGGTCGAGGACCTGGGCTTTGCGCACCTCCTCGCCTATGACCATGTGCTCGGTGCCGTGCACGCTGATCGAACGCCTCGGCTGCCGGGGCCATACACCGAGCAGGACCCGTTCCACGACCCGTTCGTGATGTTCGCCTACCTGGCCGGCATCACCGAGCGCGTCAGTTTCGCCACCGGGATCCTGATCCTTCCGCAGCGTCAGACAGCGCTTGTGGCACGGCAAGCGGCCGATGTTGATCTCCTTTCCGGCGGCCGGCTACGCCTCGGCGTGGGAGTCGGCTGGAACCACGTCGAGTATGAGGCCCTCGGCCAGGACTTCCGCACCCGCGGGGCCCGGCAGGAGGAGCAGATCGAGCTGCTTCGCCGGTTGTTCACCGAGCCTGTCGTCGACTTCTCCGGCCGTTTCGACCGAATTGACAGAGCCGCCCTCGTGCCGAAGCCGGTGCGGCCCATCCCGATCTGGCTTGGTGGATCTGGTGAAGTGGCCTTCGAGCGGGCTGCCCGACTCGCGGATGGCTTCATCTTCTTCGGTGGCGGTGGCGTCGACCACGCCGTCGATGCCTGGACACGGCTGCGTGATCGCGTGCGCGGCCTGGGCAGGTCGGTCGAGGACTTCGGCGCTGACTACGTGGCGGTTCCGCGGGGCGGCATCGGCGACCTCACGGCGCAGATCGATGCCTGGCGCGAGGCAGGTGGTACCCATGTCTCGGTGGCGACGATGGGCCGTGACCTGGACTCCGTCGACGGCCACATCGACTACCTCGCCTCGGTCGCAGACGCACTCGGCTTGTCGTGACCGGTGCCGCACCGGCGCCACGTGCCAGCGAGGGCATCACCGCTCCACCACCACGGTCTCAACGCGCTCGGCATCCCGTGGGGGCCGCCGAGCCAGAAGGGGTACGGCGAAGTCAAGCCGGCAACCATCTTCAACGGCGGAGACCCGACCGGGCTGGTGACAGATATGGCCTGGCTGTCGTGGGAAGGCGGGACTGCGATCGGGATCAGGCGTCTCCGAATACGTTGTGCTCCAGGCCAGATCACGGCCGACGGCAAGGAGGCCAGGGCCGCCGTCGTCGCCTTCGACCTGGGGATGCGCGGCGGGAAACGTATGCACCAGAAGATCGAGTGGTTTTTTTCCTGAATACGGCCAGCGGTTCGACCCGAACAGTTACATCAACATCCGCACCGGGGAATACCACAACAGGTGATACCGCTGACATTTCAGCGGTATCGGCCGTGCGGATCGTCGGCTCACTCAACCCCATCGTCTCCGACATGTCCCGGTTGCCTGCGGCGAACTGTTCGCTCCGCGCGGCCGCGGTGCATCCGCAGACAGGATAAATCTCGGTTACCCAAATCAGTCATTCCTCAATAAGCATACATTGTGAGCGGTCAAACCTTCGACTGAGCCGCCATGCACCCCGGCCGAGGTAATCTGGGCCCCGGGCGGAGCGAGTGAGTCTCTGGATGGGGTGTTATGGAGAAGCTGCAGTCAGATTCGGCTGTTCCTCCTGTTGGTGTAGAGCGAACGCGTAGGTCTTTTGTCGCGAGCGGCATCGCGGCTGTCGCCCTGAGCGGGCCGCTAGGGTCGTGGGGGCCGCGAGGCTCCGTATTCGCGGCCAGGGAAGCGCGTAACGTCGATGGAGCCTGGAGAACGCTGGCGCGCAGTATTTCAGGGCCTGTGCTGCGTCCAGGTGATCCAGGCTTCGCCGAGCTGGCGCTGCCCTACAACCTGCGGGCGGCGTCGGTCCTGCCGGCCGGAATCGCGCGCTGCCTGAATGCCCCTGATGTGGCTGAGGCGATCAAATGGTCCCGCAGGTACGGCTTTCCGCTGGTCGCACGGTCGGGCGGTCATTCATCGGCAGATTTCTCAGTGACCCGCGGCCTGATGATCGACACCAAGCTTATGAATCAGGCGCAATTTGACGGGCGTACCGGTGTTGCTACGATCGGCGGCGGCTGCCTGAATGCTGACGTATATCGTGCGCTGCGCCAGAATGATGCCACCATCACGCACGGGCGTTGTCCGACAGTCGGCGCCGCCGGGTTTCTGCTGGGCGGAGGGATCGGATTTAACATACGGCGGCTGGGCGTTGCCGTCGACTCATTGGTCGCCAGCCAGATTGTTACTGCCGATGGTGAGATAGTGCCGGTCAGCGAGGACGAGAACGGCGATTTTTTCTGGGCGTGTCGGGGTGGGGGTGGTGGCAACTTCGGTATTAATACCTCGTTCTCCGTGCAGACCTCTCCCGCGCCCGCCTCCGTCACGGCCTCTCGCTTGATCTGGGACGCGAAGGCGGACACTGTGCTGCCGGCCCTGCTCGCCGCGTTGGAAGACTCGCCGACCAGTCTTGGCAGCTGGACCACCGTGACTGGGGTCACGCCGAAGGAACTAGCCGCGGGACAGGACGTATCGGTGGTCTTCGAGGGACAGCTCGTCGGCCCGCCCACAGAGTTGGCCAAGATCCTCGCCCCAGTTTACACCGTGGCGCAACCGGCACAGTCGACGATCGAGGAGCTGGGCTACTGGGACGCGCAAGAGAACTTCTTCTCTGACACCCCGAAACCAACCGAGTTCCAGAACCGCTCCCTCTACTTCTTCGGACCTGTCCGTCCCGAAGCGATCGAAACGGCCCTTTACTGGCTGCGGCGATGGCCGGGGACATCAATCTACGCGAACCTGTCATTTTTGCAGACCGGCGGCCAGGCCAGCACGGTTCCCGCCGACGCCACCGCATTCGTCCATCGCGACAACAACTGGTTCATGTTGTGGTACCTGAAGTGGAGCGGCAGCGATTCTGTCGACAGCGTCGAGGCCAACCTCGCATGGCTCGGCGAATTCTACGACGCGATATCACCCTATGCCATCCCGCAGGCATATCAGAACTTTCCCGACCCCTCATTGACGGACTTTCTTCAGCAGTACTACGCGACCAACCTTCGACGACTCGAGAAGATAAAGGCGGCGGTCGATCCACATCGCGTCTTCAATTTTCCGCAAGCGATCCCACCCGCCAGCGGGAGGGACATCGGAAGGATGCGCCCGACCGGGCCCGACTGGAAAGGTCGCCCGGAAGACATCCCCCGCGCGAGGACATCGTGACGGCTGCGGACGAGCCGGCCGCGTCCTGATCGCGGGAGTGGGTTCCGGCGCCGGCTCGGGTGGGATAGGGGCGTCGGCGGGTTGGTCGCCTCGTCAGCTGGCCAGGGAAGTTCGGTGAACGCTTCCGCGAGTCAACGATCCTGACCGCTCCGGCCACCCGGGCCATGTCGTCACCGGCCGCGACGGTACTCGCTGGTCTGCGGGTGAACGAGGCCCGCTACTTCAAGAACAAGTATGGCCACGTCTTCACGGTCGAGCCCGTGAGCAACGCCGGGCCGACCATCGACTGGGTGAGCCGGATCCTCACAGAAGAACGCGGCATCGTCATCTCCGCTCGCCCGCTCGAGGCGACCGCATTCCAGGTCGAGAACATTCGGATGGCATATGTCTTCTACGAGAACGGCCTGTCGATCAATGTGATGTACACCGTCGACGACCTCGGGAAACGGGCGGTTGGGTTCAAGCTCTCCGACGGGATGGAAATCCCCGCGGAACTCGCCTCGTTCAAGTTCGCCCGGCAGAAGTCGAAGCTGGCTGGAACCATACGCGGCTCCTACTTCATCATCAAAAACGAGTGCTGACCCCCGCCAGTGGTTCTGCCGGTCAGCCATCTCCCGCCGGTCGGGCCCCAGACCACGAGACACCCCGAATCCGGTACGCGACGGCTCGCCGTACGCCG
>NZ_CAKJTR010000286.1:0-4012 GCF_917627355.1 Protofrankia sp. Cj3
CCGCCTCGTTGTCGTCGGCCCAGGTAGAACACCGCTACCGGGTCCTCCTCCGCCTCGCGACGCATCCACCTGGCATCCGACAACCCCCGAAGGACTTCCAGCGCCGACCACTTAGTGCCGCGTGCGGCGGGACCTGTGCGGCCTGGCTAGTTCGTCGAGGGCGACAAGAACAGTGACGGCTACGCCAAGCGCAGCCCCGGCCGTGGGACTGGCCACGGCCACCGCGCCGCTGCCGGCCCCGGCTGCGATGACGAACGGCGTGACAAGGCGCCGCCGTGCCGGGTGTGCCGGCTCTGCCTCGTCGTCTTCGTTGTCCTGGTCGGCCACGGGAGAGCTCCTGACTCCTGTCCAGCTGGGGGTTCGGGGCGGCTTCGTCGCTGGCGTGGGACTGGTACGGGATGAGGGACCTACGGCGGGCGAGGGCATGGGACCGCGGTGATGGCAGCCCCGTGTCCGGTCCCGGTACTTGGGGTACCCGAGCGGGGCGTGATCCTGCACGGTGTTGCGGTGGGTGCCCGGCGCGGTCGTCGGCCTTCGTCTGCGGGGTCGGGGCGGGCTGTGGCCGGTGGGGACCTGCGCGTGTGTGGCCGATGGTTGGACGGGGTGCGGGCTGTGACTGCGTGTGATTTTTAGGTTTAAATCGGGACAAATATCTAGGTTGCCGGCCTGCAGTGCGCTCATGATCATATTAATTCGGATTAGGCAACGATGAGTGGGTGCAGGGTGCGATGCGCGATCCGCAGCCCGCGTTTGATGCGTTGTTCGCTTCCCTGCCAGACAGGGTCTTCGTGTTCGACGGCCACGACGCCGCTGTAGCCGGCCTCGTGGAGAAGATCGACCAGCCGCCGCCAATCGGCGTCGCCGAGGCCGGGGACACGGTATCTCCACCAGCCGGCGTCAAAGGGGTGGTGCCGCTCCACGGTCTTGCCGAAAACGCCGTAGCGCGTACGCGCGTGGACGTCGACCTGCGTGTCCTTCGCTTGGACATGGACGACCCAGTCCAGGTGGGCGCGCAGCGCCTGCACGGGGTCGATCCCCAGCCACAGCAGGTGGGAGGGGTCGTAGTTGAGGTGGAAGCCCAGCGAGGCGGCCCATTCCCATAATTCCGGGGAGTAGGCAAGGTTGGCTGGGTAGCCGTCCGGGTGCCACCCCTCCATCGGGCAGTTCTCGACGGCCAGCTTCACGCCGCGCTCCCCGGCGTGGTCGACCAGCGGTCGCAGCGCCGGGCCGGCGAGGGCCAGGTTCTCCCGCACGGTACGGGTAGTGTCCCGCCCGACGAAGGTGGTGACACAGGGGACAGACAGGGCCGCCGCGGCGTCGATGCAGGCCGCCAGATGCCGGTGGATGCGGCGGCGCTGGTCAGCGTCGTGGTGCAGGTTGTTCTCGTAGTAGCCGATCGCGGAGGCGACCAGGCCGTGCTCGGCCAGGATCGCCGCGGTCGTCTCGGCGCAGCCCGGGTCGGTGACATCCAGGTGGCTGGCGTGCGTTCCGCGGCCTTCCCCTGCCCGTGGCCAGGCGGCTATCTCGAGCGCCTGGTAGCCCGCCTGTTTCGCCCAGCCGGCGACCGAGCTCAGGTCGAGGTTCGGGAGACAGTCTGTGAAGAACCCGAGTTGCATGACACCTCCTGCACGGGTGGACACCGACCTCGACGAGGCGGCGCGGCTCGTCGAGGTCGGTGCGGGCTCGCACCCGGCGCGGCGGTCGGGACCGGGGTCGCGTCACTCCGGCGGTGCCAGCGGTGCCGGACTTCGACGGAAGCCTCTTATATCGAAGTCAACAGTAAGATCTGAAGTTTATGCTGTCAACAAGCACGGTCGAGTTCGATTTCGAACTATATAGGCGCCGCGCGGTACGGTAGCTTCATGGCTTCCTCTCCCCGCGCGGCGCATCCGGCGCCGGCCGCCGCGAAACCCCGGGAACTGGTCACCCTCAGCCGGCTCCTGCTGGAGGTCGCGAGCGGGCCGGCCGTCACCAGGGCCGACCTGGCGAGGGCGACCGGCCTGGCCAGGTCCACGGTGTCCCTGCATGTCGACAACCTCCGCCGGCGGGGAATCCTCAAGGAGGAGCGGGACGGGCACTCCACCGGCGGCCGGCACCCCTCCCGCCTAGGCCTCAACCCGCAGGCGGGTGTCATCCTCGCGGCCGACCTGGGCGTGACCCAGGCCCGACTGGCCGCCGCCGACCTCGACGGGCAGCCTCTGGCGGCCAGAAGCAAGGACATCAGGATCGGCGACGGCCCGCAATCGGTGCTCGCGTGGGTGGACGCGGGTTTCCAGCAGATGCTGGCCGAGGCCGGGCGGAAGCCGGCCGACGTCCTCGCTGTCGCCTGCGGCGTCCCCGGCCCGGTGGCACACGCGACCGGCACTGTGGTGAAGCCCCCGGTGATGCCTGGCTGGGACGACTACCGGATTCCCTCCTACTTCCAGCCGCGGTACGAAGCTCCGGTCTTGGTTGACAACGACGTCAACCTGATGGCGGTCGGCGAGCACAGGGCGCGGACCGGCGTCGAGCACATGCTGTTCGTCAAGGTCGGCACCGGCATCGGCTGCGGCATCATCAGCGGCGGTCGTATCCACCGCGGGGCGGACGGCGCGGCCGGCGACATCGGGCACATCCGCATCCCTGGCAACGACGCGACCTGCACCTGCGGGTACGTCGGCTGCCTCGAGGCAGCGGCCGGCGGCGGCGCGCTCGCGACGGAACTCCAGCGGAACGGCACGCGTGTCTCCGACGTCGGCGATGTCGCCCGTCTCGCCGCGGACGGCGACCCGTCGGCGCGACGGGCCATCCAGGTGGCCTCCGAGCAGATCGGGGGCGTCTTGGCCGCGCTCGTCAACTTCCATAACCCGTCCCTCGTCGTCGTCGGCGGGTCCCTGGCCGCATCCGACAACCTCGTCGCGGGCATCCGCAGCGGCATCTACGGACGCGCTCTCGCCCTCGGGACCAGATCGCTGACAGTCGAGGCCAGCAGACTCGGGAACACGGCCGGGACGGCAGGCGCAATCCATCTCGCGCAGCGGCACATCTTGTCCCCGGACGGACTCGCCGGCCTCCGGAAAAAACCGAAAACAGCATAGGGCGGGAGGGCACCGGCCTGGTGGCGCCGAAGCTGTGAGGCGCCGTCGCCGCGGAGGGCGGGATGGAGAGGGGACGATCGGCACTGACGGGGTCCAGACGATCCGCCTTGCCGTCACTCTGAGGGACTGTCGTTCTCCGGGCCTGGGATGGGAATCCGGCTCACGGTGGAGCGCACACGTGCGGCGAAACGCTCCGCACCGGCCCGTTCCAAGCAGCCGAGCAGGTCGGCCGTGCTCATCGGCGGGTGGCGTTTCTCCCCGGCGAGCCGGACGATGGTCGAGGTGACTTCGTTCTCGAACTCGGTGCACCGGCTCCACGGGCGGAGACCGCCGCCCTCGTGTGTGTGGCTGTCTGATTGCTCGACACGATGAAGATCGGTACCGGCGTGTCAAGGAGAGTCGTACACTGCTCTCATGCGGTAGTGATAGTAGGTGACACGTGGAGGTCGTCATGAATACCAGCAGCGCTGACTACCCCGTGTTTCCGTCGCGCCAGCCTCGTTTGTCGATCAATGAGTTGATCCGGGCTAAGAACGCTGAACCGATCCGGTCGTTGGCTGACCTGGAGGCCATGTCGGCTGACATTTTTGAGTCGGACGCAGAGCTGGACGAGTTCTTGGCGTTTACCTACGCCGAGCGCCGTCGGGACGTGGCGTGAGATAGGGATGCGTTCTGTCGTCGTAGACACCGACGTCTCCTCGATGATTATCAAGAAGCGTCTGCCAATCGCATTAGCAACCAAATTGATCAACACTCAGCCGTTCCTTACCTTCGTCACCCGTGCTGAGCTGATCAAGTGGGCTGAGGTTCGCAGCTGGGGGACGGGTAACCGTGCCCTTCTCGCCCGATGGATGGCTAGTGGTCGCCGCCGGAAGTTCGTCCAGAGTCTGCCGGCGCCAGACGGCGCCTCGCCTCGTTGTCGTCGGCCCAGGTAG
>NZ_CAKJTR010000287.1:0-560 GCF_917627355.1 Protofrankia sp. Cj3
GCAGGCTCTCGAGCGGATGGCGGCCCGGATGGCGACAGCGCAGATCGTCGCGGAGCGCACCCAGCACGCGGCCGACGTCGCCGCTCACGAGGAACGCCGCCGGCTTGCCCTCGAGCTGCACGACAGCGTCGGCGCGATGCTGTTCACCCTCGGTGCCGGCATCCGCAGCCTCAGCACGATACCCGGGCTCGACCAGGATGTCCGGACCCGGCTGTCGACCATCGAGCAACAGGCCGCCGAGACCACCGCCGCGTTACGCGACTCGTTACGGTCCTCAGTGCCCCACCCGAGCAGGTCGCGCTCGGCGTGGCGTTGCGTGAACACTGCCGGGCCTTCTCCGACCGCACCACCATCACCGCACAGGTGATCACGCTTACCGAGCTGCCCACGCTGCCCCGTTCACATATCCAGGCACTCGCCGATGCCGTTCGCGAGGCCCTGCTCAACGTGGAGAAACACGCCCGCGCGCACTCCGTGGTGATCAGTATTTTCACGTTGCGGGGCGGTGTCGCCGTCACGGTCTCCGATGACGGGGTCGGCCTGGGCGACGGCCATACCCG
>NZ_CAKJTR010000287.1:1261-4701 GCF_917627355.1 Protofrankia sp. Cj3
TGACACCGGTCTCGGGCTGGCCGCAGCCTTTGACCGGCTGGCCAGAATCGGTGGTTCGCTCGCCGTCGCCCCCAACGACGACGATGGTGTCACCGTCCAGGCATGGGTACCGGCATGACCGGCCGAGTCATACGAGTCCTCGTCGCCGATGACCACCCCATCGTTCTCGACGGCGTGACGCTCGCGCTGCAGAACACCTCCTCCATGCGGATCGCCGGCTACGCGCGCACTGGTCGCGAGACAATCAGCGCCGTGCAGGAGTTCCACCCGGACGTGGTTCTCCTCGACCTTCGCCTGCCCGACATGTTGGCCCCAGAAGTGATTCAGGAGCTACGTGCGCAGCATTCCGCCCTGAAAATCATTCTTTTTACCGCTCACCCCGATCACGCCGCGCTCAATTCGGCCATGGCTGCGGGTGGTCACGGAATAGTCGTCAAAGACACCGAACGCACGGATCTCGTCGACGCCATCCGTCGAGTGGCGGCCGGTGAGCGCGTCATCTTCTCCGACCTCGGGCAGGACGGCCTTCTCCTGGTCAACCGAAAACTGCGCGAACACGGCCTGACTCGACGCGAGTACGACATCCTGCGGCATGTCGCCATGGGCGAAACGAATCCTGAGATCGCCTCCGCGCTTGGCCTGACTCGTAATACCGTCAAGACGTACCTGCAACGCACCTTGGAAAAACTCGGCGCGCGCAACCGTGTCGAGGCCCTCAGCCGCGCCAACCAACTCGGCATCCTGTAGCACGGCCGCCCGCCAACCCGTTTTCCGCACATGTCGCATCGCTGCCGGTCAGCACATTGCCATGGTCGCCACTCCTGGCGATCACCGCGGGTCGGCAAGGATAATGTGCGGAAGACGGGACTGAGCGATCGTCGAGTCTACGCCCCAACAGCCGTGTCACGCCCGGTGTTGTTCTGTCACTACCCAGACGCCAGCCGTCACCTGACTCTATCCACGTCGCGACCAGGTCCGCGGCCTCGGCGGCCGGGCACTCTGTCCTGTCGACAGGGCACATTCGCAGCGCCGCAAGCGGCGACCGTTGTCCTGCGTCCAGCCGCGCCCGATCCCACGGTGGCCGGCCCATCGGCGCACCCGGATGCCTGATCCGCCCAGGGCACCCATGAAGCCCTGCCGCCACTTCACGAACAAAAGATCAATAAGCGGTAATGTCACCACTCCGACAGCCAGGAAGTGAACGCACCGACGGCCGCCCCGCGTGTTTTACGTGAAAGCGCGTAGACACCAGGAGGAAGTAATGCGAGGGAAGACAATACTACCGGTGCTGGCGTTGGCACTGGCCGGCACGCTCAGTGCCTGCGGGAGTTCCGAAAGCTCCCAGAGCGCTTCAGCGCCGAGCACCGCTGCCGCTTCCGCCACCCAGGCGGCAGAATGGTCCGCCACTACGTCCGCCAATGCCACGGCCGGCTCGACCAAGGACGCTCCCGTAGGTATCCGCCAGACCTCACTCGGACGTACCCTCGTCACCCCCGCCGGCAGGACGTTGTACAGCTTCGACAAAGACAAGGGCAGCAACACCAGTAGCTGCACCGCAGCCGACTGCGTCGCCAAGTGGCCGCCGCTGCTCCTGGGGTCACCGGGCGATGTGACGGTCTCCGGGCTGGCGAAGCCCGTCGGTACGATCGTCCGTCCCGACGGCGGAATACAAGCAACGTACCGTGGCTTGCCGCTCTACACCTTCGCGGGCGACAGCGCCGCGGGCGACACCAAGGGCGACGGCGTCGGCGGCATCTGGCACGCCGTCACCCTGCCGGCCGCCGCGAGCGCAACGCAGGCCGCCACCGCTGACAGCGGCAGCGGTGGCGGCAGCAGCTACTGACCAACGATTTCGCGCGATCCGCAGCTCGAACGTGCCTGTTCAGCGCAGGCTCAGCTACCCGTACCGCGGTCAGGCCACCTCGTGCCGCAGCGGAATGTAACAGTCAGTGGAGTGGGCGGCGGGAATCTCACCCGCCGCCCACTCGCGGGGGTGGCTGCGAACTGGCGCATGCCTGATTTTGCGAACATTTTGTCCTATAATTCCCCTGGCGTATCAGTCAGCCCACTGACCGGACTACCTGTCCAAACAGTATGACCGCTACGCCATCGCCAACCATGGCCACCGTAAGAATCAACAGTACCGGTGAACAGAAGCCACAAGCCCGGGGAGATGGGCGTCAAGCGCCTCCCTGTGGATGCTGACAAACGCGTAATCGTGAGGCGCCCCATGCGCACGGCCACGCCATGGAACAGGTCCATGCACCGTCGCAGAGCACGCACCCGGCCCCCACGACACCATGCTCGGCACAGGCCACCCAGGCCAGCTCTGTCTCGATGAGCGGCCGGAGGATTCCCGGCCCAGGGCCCATCAGCGGCCGCCAGCCCGCCCTGGCCAGCATCCACCTACTTTCAGTCACGACATGAACGCTGTTGAGGCTACGATCTTCTTCATCGTATGCGGACAGCCTCCTCGTCCCCGCCGAGAGCCGCCTGTTCCAGCATCACCGATTCGGCCCCGAGGGCCTCTGCGCCATCCGCTGGAGACGCACACCGTTCTTTCTTTGTCGGGCACGGTTTCTCACCGATCGCGCAGCCCAGCGAGAGAAGGACGCGCTCTTATGGCGACCCATCGCACAGCGATCACACCCACGATCGCGTCAGGAGAACCCGTTTCTGATGCTGACCGATGCCCTGGCATGGTATACCTGGCCAATCCTGCACGCATGGTCGACGGGCGCACAAATGATCAAGAAGCGAGCCTGGAGAAGCCCACGCGGCCTTACCTACCATAGCTGCCGGAGAACTGCCCCTGACCACGGCGGCCATCGAGGACTCCTCCCCGACACGTTGATCGTCGGACTACGTCCATTCGCCGATATAGAGTTACGCCGGGTAGGATAATTTCCGGACGGAGGCGCGGCGTTGACGACCTACTTCGTCGGCAGCCGTTTCCTGGCGTTCAGCCGCCTCTGCCGGGCCTGGATACGCACTGAACAGCGCCGTACCACACGCGTCGTCCTCACCATCCAGGCTGCTCTCCGCGGCTCAACGAAGCCCGCCGAGCTCCCCCGCGCCACGATCTTTCACAAGAGGCCGCAGGACCCCCAGCCGCCCCGGGACAGGGGTATACCACTGTGTCGTTGAGCGCACCAGGCTATTCCCATGTCGAGATCACGAGGATTATCAACGATGTGGCCACGGCTCGCGCCATGGCCAGCCTCCTGCACCACCATCGCAAGCCGCTGAAAAGAAGGGGACAGGCAATGACTACCGACGACATTCACCCGCTCCCTGCTACGTCCTTTCTCCGTGATGACCTCAGTCTCCGGATCCAGACCCACTCGCCCACCGCGACGAAAACGCAGGGAGAACTGGCCGAGCCGGCAACGGTGGGCGCCATCAGCTCTCGGTTGGCCGGGGCGGACCTGTCCGGCGCC
>NZ_CAKJTR010000288.1:0-4000 GCF_917627355.1 Protofrankia sp. Cj3
AGAATGCCAGAATGACGCGGCGTATCCAGACACTTCTCGTCGCGTCTGTCTTGGCGCTGGTGCTCACGGTAGTGGGTTTGTCGCTGCCTGTGCCGTTCGTGATGCTTTCACCCGGCCCGGTGACCGACACGCTCGGGCGTCCCGACGGCAAGCCGCTGATCGAGATTGTCGGCCGCGAAACCTATCCGACATCCGGGAAGCTTGAGCTCACCACGGTCGAGGAGGTGCCCAAGCTGAGCGTGCTGGACGCGGTCCACGGCTGGTTCGACACCGATCGTGCCGTGGTCCCGCGGGAGCTGCTGCAGCCACCGGGCACGAGCGACGAGGAGGCCCGGCAGGAGAACACCGCGGCTATGATCGATTCGCAGGATCAAGCCACCTCCGCGGCTCTCGGCGAGCTCGGCATCACCCCGACCGGCACCTCCGTGCTCGTGCAGCAGATCATGGATGCATCGTCGCCCGCCGCGGGAAAGCTGCGCGTGGGTGACGTCATCGTGTCGGTCGACGGCACCGCTGTGTCCACTCCGCAACAGGTGCAGGATGCGGTGGTCCGGGTTCATCCCGGTCAGCCGGTAACCGTCTCCTTCATCCGTGACGGCGGCGCGCCGGCCCAGACCTCGATCACCACCGTGGCGGCGCGCAACGACCCGAGGCGTCCAGTCATCGGCATCAGCACGATGGAGAAGCGCAACTACCCTTTCACGGTTAAGATCAAATTGACCGACGTGGGGGGGCCGAGCGCCGGTCTTATGTTCGCTCTCGGCATAGTCGACCTTCTTACGCCAGGCCAACTCACCAACGGTCGCACAATTGCGGGCACCGGTACCATCGACGCCGGCGGCACGGTCGGCCCGATCGGGGGCATCCAGCAGAAGCTGCTCGGCGCTCGCAGGTCGGGCGCGGTCGTCTTTCTCGTACCGGTGGCGAACTGTCCGGATGCTCGGGAATCGGCACCGGCGGGCCTCCGGCTTGTGCGGGTCGAGACCCTCAAGGGGGCTGTCCGCGACCTGACGGCGCTCGTGGATAACCCCCAGGCCGCCGTCCAGAGCTGTTGATCATTGCCTTGCCCGGCTGGCTGGCTGAGCCGCTCCACCAGCCAGCGGCGAACGGGACGGTCAGTGAAAGGTCGCCAGCAGGCCGTCCACGAGGCTGTCCGCGAGGTCCGGATCGACCACCAGCTCGTCGTCGCCGCGGACCCGCAGGCATGACGCGTGTTGCCCGTCCCGGGTCACTCCGACCGCGAGCCGGACGTCCTGGCGTTCGGGATGGCTGGCGGCCCAGATCTCGATATCCCGCTCATCGTATGGAGTCTCCTGCTCGGCGCTGGGCGGCAGGACGACGAGTTCGGTGACGAGGACGCAGCCAAGCACCTCCGGTGGCCAGCCGATTGCGGCCAGGACCTCGTCGAGACGGCCGGCCGGCAGCGGCTCCTGTTCGACGGGGGTGAGTGAGCCGGGCGCGGTGTCGCCGATGTGCGAGGCGAGGGCCGGTTCGCGGGCGATGAGCTCGGCGGTGTCGGCCAACGCGTAGACCTGACTGGGCTGATCCCAGCCCAGATCGGCGACGTGCCGTTCGACCTCCAGCACAACAGCGGTCAACTCGTTGATGTCGGGGCTGGTCACGAGCGCATCCTCTCCGATGGCGCCACCCGGGCACTGGCGTAGGTTGCCTTCCAGGTGGACAACCCGGTCGTCTGCCCCGGACGCAAGGAGGAGCGAGTGGCAGCAGCCCGCAGACCACTGGTGGCGCGTACCCGCATCCTCATCCCCGCGCTGCTTGTGGTCATTGTTCTGATCGTTTTGCTGGGCGTCTTCACGCGGGTTTACACCGACCTGCTCTTCTTCCGGTCGGTCGGGTTCGGCAAGGTCTTCAACACCGTCCTGTCAACGCGGATACTGCTGTTCGTCATATTCGGTGCCCTGATGGCGGTGGCGATCGGTACCAACCTTGTGCTTGCGTACAGGCTGCGACCACCGATCCGCCCGCTGTCGCTTGAGCAGCAAAACCTCGAGCGCTACCGAGTCGCCGTTGAACCGTACACAGTTCTGATCCTGTTCGGGGTCTCGGCCCTGTTCGGTATCGTAGCGGGTGTCTCGGCGTCCGGCCGCTGGCGGACGTGGTTGTTGTGGCTGAACGGCGAGCCCTTCGGGCAACGTGACCCGCAGTTTCACCGTGACATCAGTTACTATGCTTTCACATACCCGTTCCAGCGGTTCCTGCTGGGTTTCCTGCTGACGACCGTGGTGCTGTCGTTGCTGGTGACGCTGGTGACGCATTACCTGTTCGGCGGCATCCGGCTGCAGACCCAGGGAGAGCGGGTGGTGCCGGCCGCGAAGGCGCACATATCCGTCCTGCTGGGGCTCCTTGCCCTGCTCAAGGCGTGGGCCTACTACCTCGACCGCTTCGGGCTCGTGTTCTCCTCGCGGGGGGTTGTCAACGGCGCGTCCTACACCGACACCCATGCCGTCCTGCCGGCCAAGCTCATCCTCCTGTTCATCTCGCTGTTGTGCGCGGTGCTGTTCATCTACAACATCTTCCAACGTGGCTGGACGCTGCCCCTGCTGTCCACGGGGATACTGGTGCTGTCGGCGCTGGTGGTCGGCGGAATCTACCCGGCAATCGTCCAACAGTTCCAGGTCCGGCCGAACGAGGCGTCCCGGGAGGCCCCTTACATCGCCCGCAACATCGAGGCCACCCGGGCGGCGTACGCGATCCAGCAGATAGCCCCGTTGCCGTATGACGCCAGTACCGTGCCCGACGCCGCGAAACTCGGTGCGGATTCGGCGACGCTGTCCAACGCCCGCCTGCTGGACCCCAACCGGCTGTCCCGGACGTACGACCAGCTGCAGCAGATCCGTGGTTACTACGGCTTCCCGCCGTCGCTGGATATCGACCGCTACACGGCCACCGGACCGGACGGGCAGAGCGCGACCCACGACTATGTGGTCTCGGTCCGGGAACTCGACCAGAACGGTCTCACCGAGCAGCAGCGTAACTGGATCAATCTGCATCTGACGTATACGCATGGCAAGGGATTCGTCGCGGCGCCGGCGAACACCGTCGACACCTCCGGGCGGCCGAACTTCGCGGAGCAGAACCTGCCGCCCACCGGGCCGTTGGGCCTGACCGAGAGCCGGATCTACTTCGGCGAGATGTCTCCGGGGTACTCGATCGTCGGTACGAAGCAGGCGGAGATCGACGGGCCGGGCGTCACCGCGGACAGCCAGTCGACGACAACCTACGACGGTGCCGGCGGCGTGTCGATCGGGTCGACGTTCCGCCGGGCGTTGTTCGCGCTGCGCTTCCAGGAGAAGAACATACTGCTGTCCAGTGACATCACCGGGAAATCCCGCATCCTGTACGTGCGTAATCCGCGTGACCGGGTGAGCCAGGTCGCGCCCTGGCTCACCCTCGACGGCGATCCCTACCCGGCGGTCGTCAACGGGAGGGTCGTGTGGATTCTCGACGGCTACACCACCTCCGATGGATATCCTTATGCCGAGCGCAAGACACTCGGTTCGGTCACCGCGGACGCCGTGACGAGCCGTGCGTCAAACCGGTCCGCGCAGGGGGCCAGCGAGGTCAACTACATCCGGAACTCGGTGAAGGCCACCGTTGACGCGTACGACGGAAATGTCACGCTCTACGCCTGGGACGAGTCCGACCCGGTGCTCAGGACCTGGATGAGCGCGTTCCCCGGCACGGTCAGGGCGAAGAAGGACATTCCGGCCGGGCTGCTGGAGCATCTGCGCTACCCGGAGGACTTCTTCAAGGTCCAGCGGGATCTCCTTGCCTCCTATCACGTGCGCGACCCGCGTGAGTTCTATTCCCAGGAGGACTTCTGGGCGGTCTCGCCGTCGCCGGACAACCAGAACCAGCCCCAGCCGCCCTTCTACGTGTACAGTCAGCTCGTCGATCATTCTCGGCCGTCATTCAACCTGACGTCGCCATTGCTGGCGAAGGGCTCGTCGAAACTCGCCGCCTACATGGCCGTGTCGAG
>NZ_CAKJTR010000289.1:0-3972 GCF_917627355.1 Protofrankia sp. Cj3
GGCCAGCCCGCCGTCCGGCCGGACGCGCCCGCGGGCGAGCTGGCGGGCGCCATCCGGCGGGCCGGCGCCGGCACCGCCGCCGGTACGTCACCGGCGAGCGTGCAGGCGGAGACCGCGCAGGCCGAGGAGGGTTTCCGGCTGCTGCGGCTACTGATTGACCATGAACGCTGGGATGAGACCGACACTCTTACCGGGCTTCGGCTGGAGGCCGCTCAATGGGCGGTGAGCCCGCCGGAACGGGTCTGAGAGGTCCTGTCCGGCGTGCTCGTCCCAGGCGGCCGGAGCGCGGGTAGGATCATGAAAACCGTGAGGGTGGCGTACCTGGCCGCGGCTGGCAGAACATCCGGCCGGGACATATGGGTGAGCAGCGCGTACTGGCTGCATGCGCCCAGCAGAACCGCGGCGGCGACCTCGGGCTCGACGTCCCGATTGATTCGGTCGAGCTGTTGTTCCTGCGCCAGATAGAACGCCACGCCAGCATGGACCGCGGACAGATCCCGGCGATCGGTGACGAGTCTCGTCCGGACCGCCGCGTGCAGCTCGGTGTCGGTGAACAGTCCTCCGGCCAGCGGTAGATACTGTGCGAAGAAAGTGATTGCGGACCGTGACAGCTCCTCGAGGTTGCCCTGTACCGTCCCCCGGCCGATACAAAACCTCAGCTGGTCGAGAGCGCTGTCGAGGGTGGGTAGCCCCTCCAGCATCACCGCGGTGATGAGGTCCGTTTTGTCGGTAAAGTGATTGTAGATGCTGCCCACGGCCACGCTGGCTTCGCGCGCAATCTCCTTGGACGTCGCAACGGCCAGCCCGCGCGTGCGAATAACCTGGGCCGCCGCTTCGATGAGCCTGTGTCGCATGAGCTGACGTGGCACCCGTCGCCTCCGTTTTCCCCCGTCAACGACGGCTACTCGGTCGCTGTACCAGACCTTGGAGGATAGGAGAGGATGGCCCGGAAAATATTATCGCCGGACAAAACGATGGTGTCCGGGACGTGAACGTCGTTCGCGAAACCGCGATCAGGCGAACCTGGCCGATGTTCAGGGGCTCGTCAAAGTCGCGGTGATGGAACTATAGCAGATCGTGATGTAAGTCCAGGCCGGGGCTGAGGTTCTGTTCGTCGCTGCCGATGGTGGGATATGCTGGCTGTTTTCGTTGGCTGCTATGGTGACGCAAGTGTATCTGTGAGCAGAACCGGCGCTAAGAGCGCCCGGCAGTAAGGGCGTGGATCAAGGAGTGGGGCTGGGGTGCGTGTATCGCGAGGCGGCGGAGGGAGTCACCCTGGTGTTGGGTGGCGACCGAGTCACGCCGGCGGAGTTCCGGAAGGTCGTGCCTGACGCAGCACTGGAAAAGGCAAGGGAGTGCGGGGCACCGCGCGCGTACCTAATCGCGCCCCCTGACGGGGTCAATAGTCACCCCTCCTAATCTACAGCCCTGCCCCTCTCAACGTAACACCGGCACCACGGGCCCAGCGCCGTCGACGTCTCTGTGCCCTCGCCCATTTGAACCGCATGCATCCGGGGAAATCATTTGATGGCCTGGGCCAGCACGTCGAGGCTGTTGGCGCGCGCCCACCGCACCGACGTGGCGTCTTGCAAAGCGTGTATGAGCCGCCGGGCAAGCCGTTGCGAAACGAACCACTCCGGCGCAACCTGGTGGACACCGGCCAGCGTTTTTGCCGCTCCGGCGTAGCCCTTGGTGGCAAGCTGCGCCTCCGCCACCGTGAGCAAATACCGCTGCCACGTGGTTTCCCGGATTGCTTTGCCCCGGCGCACCCTGCGTGCGAGGAACAGCGCCCGGTCCGCCTCACCCATGACCATCGCGTTTTCAACCTCGATGGTGTCAACGGTCGTGGGGCCGAAAGCAGCCCAAAAGCTGCTCACCGTCATGTAATCGTTGCGGAGCCGCCCGGCAACCTCTTTGGCCGTAGCTAGATACCCAGAACTGGCCGCCGGTCGGTTATTGCGGGCTGCCGACGAACTGGCGCGGGTGAGCAATCGGCCGTATTGGGCGAGGTGGATTTCTGTAACCTCGCCATGGGGTTCAATGGCCTCTGCCATGAAAAGCGCCGTATCCTCGGCATCGTCCAACCGTGCCTGACGGGTAAAGTTCCAGGCGATGTTATCGGCGGCACTTGCCCGAAGCAGTTCATCCCCGGCACCCTCGGCCGCCCGGATTGCGCGTTCCGCCGCGGTGATTGACAAATCCTCCCGTCGGAATTGCAGGAGAACCAGTGACGCCATGAGGTAACTGCGAGCCGCCAGCCGTTGCCCGACGACGGCAAAGTCTCCCGTGGCCGCACCCGCGGCGGCATCCGCCGCGATCAGAAGTCCGGGCGCAAGCGCCAACGCATCTTTGTACCTGTTCGCCTGGTACATCCGGGTTAGCTCGATAAGCCCTTGCCTGACATCCCCAATGTTTGGCGCGTCGCCCCCAGGAGGGCTGACCGGCACCGGCACCAGCACCCGGCGCAGCGCCGCCAGGTCTGCGGTGTCGCCGTTGTCATCCCGGTCAAGAGGGCCACCGTAGGACAGAAGATCGGAGGTGGTGACGCCCAGCACGCGGGCAAACGAATGGAGGGTAGGAAGGCTGACCGCATCCCGGGCACCCCGTTCCAACTTCCGGACCGTGGTGAGACTGACGCCGGCGCGCTCCGCAAACTCATCTTGGGTGAGGACAGCCCGGACCCGTAGCTCTGCGACCCGTTCACCAAGGCTTTCAGCCATAGGCCAAGAGTACCGACTTCCGTGGTGGGAGGGGCGCACTGGGTAATACTGCCTAACGCTTCATAGAAACTCGGCCGCCTGCGGCCGGGGTTGGTGGTGCTCCTGGGGTCACCTCGCGGCGAGGTGACCCCATTGGCATCTGTGCGCAACGTGGCAACTACACCACGATTCGTCCCAGGCTCCCGCTGCCTGCGAGGTACGGCCCTGGGCGACGGGAGCCCACCAGCCCGCAGGAGGCAGACGAGAGGGCAGAGCGATGAGCACGAAGCCGGCGGCCTACGGCTACATCAGCGTTGAGGGTGAAGACGAAGCCGAAATTGGCCGCCTTCAAAATACGGTGACGCTGCATGCCATCGCCGAAGGTCTCAGTCTCGAAGAAACATATGTTGACCGTAATATCCCGCTCGCCCAAGTGAGCGGCCGCCCGGCGCTCATGACGGTGCTAACGCTCGTCAATGAAGGCGAGGGCGTCTACGTCATCGTTCCGAACCCGGACGCCATGTCGAGAGCATCCGGTGTCCGCCGGGCCATCACTCTTGAAATCTTCCAGGCGGGCGGACATTTGCAAATTGCCAGCGGGGAGAGGAGCGATCGCCTTCCTCTCCGCAGACCCGGAACCTCATACGCGGTCCCTGTGCTGCGTGAGCGTGGCGCGTAATTGGGCATCTATCATGGCCGGCGGCGACCCCGGAAGTCAGCCAGCCGCGTTCCCATCCCTTACAGAGGAGGTGACCGTATGGACGACTGGCCCAGCCTTTCGCGCACATACTCCATGGCACTTCCCCCAACAAGCCCGCCCCTCCAGCGACATGGGAGCGGTCTTGTTGCTCTTTAGCCGCCAGTGGTCTTGTGATTTAGGGAACTCGGGTTTCCGACACTTGAAAATGACCGGCCACACCGCAATTTTGCGATCCATCAAGGAGCTTGTTTCACGGGGTGACGGAACATAGCAGGTTATGAGGTAAGCCCAGGGCTGGGCTGGGGATGCCGGCGGGTGCTCCCCAACGGCGCGTGGACCACCCGCCGGTTACGTGACGTGAAGGGCTTTGCGGGGTGCCGGGGCGTGACACGCGCTCTGCCGTATTGCATGGTGGCGCCCACGTTGGGCTGAATCGGCTGGCGCCCGAGCGGCGGGAAGCGGTCTTCCTTGAAATTGTTGTCCCGCGCGTCCGGTGGCTTTGCGCGGGCCTCGGCCGCCGGGCACACGATAGTGGTTCTTGTCGCGGGCCCGGCGGTCTCGGGAAACTCCCGC
>NZ_CAKJTR010000290.1:0-2041 GCF_917627355.1 Protofrankia sp. Cj3
GATGAACACCCGGAGCTCCTTCTTGAGCGACTCGAGTTCGTCGACCAGCACGCTGTCCCAGGTGTCCGGCAGCCCCTGCCCGTTCACCATCACGTGCTCACTCAGGCCCTCACGCAGGCCTCGCAGACACTCCCTCAGCTTCTTCGGCGACGGCGGCTTGGGAACTTTTCTCTCATCCCGTCCCTGCTTACGTAGGGCCTTTTCCCGTCCGTGCGAAGCCGGGCTGGCGTTGCGGTAGCACGCAAGGTCGTTGGCCTGCGGGATGTATCGGGGGTTCTCCCGGTCACAGAATGCATACCATCCCTTGTCACCGTGCTTTCCCAACGTCCCTTCGCACAGGGCCGCGGCACGCATCGCGCAACCCCATGGATCGCTGTCGGCGAGTGTCTGGATGAGTCTGAGCCGGGCGCGCAGCAGTAAAATCCGCAGGTGTTTGCCGTTGTTGGGCAGACCGACAGAGGCCAACCAGTCGGAGTCAAAAACGGTGGGAGGCCCGGAAAGTGCCAATCTTCTCGCTCTGACGGAAAGTGGCCTCAGCCACTGGGTTGATCCGAGGTCAAGCAAAGCGACCGCAGCACTGACGTCCAAGCACTTGAGCGCGGACAGCGCGACCCGAGCCAGCTCGGAGTCCCCTGCGATACGGCTGAGAACCGCATTCTGATCGACCTCGACGATCGACTCATCCGAACCCGGCGCGGCGCGGCGGATCTCCAGCAGCCTGGTCGGGCAGGCCGCGTACAGGCCCCATTCGATGCCCGTGAGCAGAAGCCCGAGTCCCTGCGGCTTCCGACCGGAGCCGGCGGCCACGCGTACCTCCCCAACCGTGTCAAGCTCTTGGTCATCAGCTTTGAGGGCGCCCCAGACGTCCGATCGGATGTCGTCGAGATCGTCGAACTCGATGCCGCATTCCAGCAGAACCCGGCAGTCGACTTTCTCAGTCCGAGCCCGCGCCTTCGCCTCCCACAGCCGGCCGACCGGCGCGGTCTCTTTTGACACCAGCATCCGGATCACTGGTTCGAAACCGTCCCGATACGCCCGGGCGATGAGCGCGTCCAGACGGGGCGTCGCTGGATCGTCACCCTCGATCCGGTCCATACCCATGGCGACGAGGATGAGCGCGCGCCGGTCACCGAGGTAGGGCCACCTCGGGTAGCCGAGATCTACGATTCCCTCGTCAAAGCGCGGCAGCTGGTCCTGCCCCTCCAGGAACCTACGAATAATCATCGGATCGGTCGGTTTCCCGTGCGAAAGGTCCTTGGCCGCATTCTCCGCCCCGCGAAGCTGGGGGTGCCGCAGAAAGTCAAGCGCGGCGGTCGGCCTGTCCCGATCGGCGAGGCTACGGGTACGGGCCTCCTTCAGCCAGGCGCGGAAAAGAAAACCGTCTACCGCCTCTCGCCGGTCGATCCGTTCGAGGAGAACTCGGGCGAGGTCCTCCTCACCGAAGTCGTCAGTGGTTTCAGCCACGAGGATCTGCCGGTTCAAACGGCTTCGCCACAGCTCGTTGCCGTCCTGATCACTGTCGTCCCGATCACCCTTGATCATCGACGAATAGAAACGGTGCCGGACGAGCCACCGGTCCGCGTTCTCGTGTGGGGTGGGTAGCTCGTGGCTGAGCAGGATCGGCTTGCCGGCCATACCGGCCAGGAGCAGCAGCCGTGGCTCCACACCGCTTTCGATGACGCCCACGACGAGACCGATCGCGGCGTTTGCCGCACCACCACCGTACGGAATATCCACCCGCGGCGCGGCGCCGGTGCCACGGATCTTCGACAGACGTTTGCCGATGACCGTCCGGACTCCGGCGATATCGGGACCACCTGCCTTCAGCAGCTCGACGCTCTCCGGCGGGAAGCCCACTCCGTAGAGGCCGTCGCCCTCAAGCCCCTTCTTGATCGCCTCGCCGAGGCGAAAAGTGTGGCCCGAAGGGGAAATCTCGCCGGCACGGGGGCTGGTGACAACAAGAATGACCCGGTCGTACCGTGGCGCGCCGTCCGCGAATACCGCTACCAGAGGTACCTGATTTCCTGGGAGGTCGGCGCTT
>NZ_CAKJTR010000290.1:2419-4347 GCF_917627355.1 Protofrankia sp. Cj3
GGCGTCAGCAGGCGGGCCGCCTCTGACGGGTCCGCCGCGACCAGCTCGTCGAGCTTTTTGGTGAACTCTGGCCCGGGACGGGTGCCGAGATCGGCGGCGCCGACCATGTGGACGAGCACATGACCGGCGCCTGTTGACGGCTGTTCACTGATGGTTGTCATTTTTCACCTTCCGTGGACGGCGATCGATCCTCCACGGGTCTCTGACGGACGAGCCACCGGCCTCTGGGCCGCATCCGTCCGCTCCCCCCTGGCGCAAGGATGACAGCGTGAAGATTCACCGCCGTAGCGGGGATACCCGCACCGCCAGGCACGTCCGTCAGGAGATGGTGTTGGCGGCCGTCAGGGGGACGGCGCCGGATCGGGAGGCGGCAGATAATGAGCGACGGGGCGACGGACCAGCACGGCGAGCACACCGTGACGATCGGTGCTGTGCGGGTGGTGGTGGCCCCTGGCCGGGTCGTGCCCCTGCGCGAGCTGCCCCCTTACAGCATCGCGCTGGACGGGCTGGTGCAGGGACCACAACTCGATCTCGACGGGCGCCGGCTGAGCTTCGACCACCACGGCGACTGCGTACGGCTGGTGACCTCGGCGACCTGCCGGCAGGTGCTGGACGCGCTGTTGCTCGGGCTCGACCCGAGCGCCTACACCGTCTACGTCAACGACATCGACGCCGACACCGCGCTCGCGGTGGCGCTGCTGGCGCACCCCGCATGGGTCGCCCCCGCGTCCGTGTCCGCGCCCGCACACGCCCAGCGTGTCCGGGCGCTGGTGGAGACCGTCGGCAGCCGGGACGCGCACGGCCCCGCCTACCCGGTGGCCGATCCGGCGCTGCTCGCCGAGTTCGCCGCGAGCGTCCCGCTGCCGCGCCGGCACGCCCCGGTGGGTGACCCCGCGCGGGTGCTCGCCGGCTGCGTCACGGCAATCGCCGAGCTGATCACCCGCGTGCCCGCGACGAACGAGCGGCCTGCCGCGCCGACCCGCCGGGAGCCGACCTTCACTGTCACCCACACCGGCACCGGCTGGGTGATGGCCACCAGCGCTGGTGACGGCTTCGACCCGGTCTACGCGGCCGGACACACCCGCGCGGTGCTGTGGCGGCGGCTACCGGACTCCTCGATCGTCTACACGATCGGGCGGCGCAGCGACCTCGTCGACCGCTTCCCGGTCGGCCCGGCGAACGAGCCGGGGACGATCCTCGCCGCGCTGGCGGCCCGTGAACCCGGCTGGGGTGGCGGTACCTCCGTGGGCGGGGCGCCCCGCCATCCCGACGGTTCCCGCAGCGCGCTAACCCCGGACGAGGTCTTCGCGGTCGTCGAGGCCGTCATCCGTCAGTAACGGGCACGGGGGGTTGTCGGTCCCGCCGCCGCGAGCGGGCCACGGCTGGGACCGACAGTCTGTCTCATCCGTCAGAGGTGGGTGTAAGCACGAACCACTGACGTGGTTAGCGTTCACGCCCTGTTTCGGGGGAACAGAAAGGACACCGGATGGGCCTCACCTGCCACGTCGTCCTCATCGAGACGTCGGGAAACCAGGCATTCATCTTCGAGACCACCAAACGGCGCGAGAACGTCGGCGCGTCCGAGCTCATCGACGGCCTTCGGCAGTGGGTGTGCGACGCGCTGACCACCGAGTTCAGCGGCTTCAACCTGGACTGGCGGATCAGCAACGGCCAGCCCGCGCAGCTGCTGGTGAACGCGGCCGGCAGCGCCAAGATCGTCGTCCGCGACCGGGAAAGAGGGAAAGCGCTGGTGAGCCGGGTCACCGCACGGGCGCTGCGGGCCGCCCCGGGCCTGGACGTGTGCGGTGTCGTCGGAGAGTGCTTCGACTGGGCCGGCGTCCACGAAGAGGAGGGACAATTGCCCATCAGCATGCTGGCCAGGCGGTGCCGCGACGCCCACGAATCGCTGCCACTGGTCAAGAGCGGCC
>NZ_CAKJTR010000291.1:0-3963 GCF_917627355.1 Protofrankia sp. Cj3
AGGCCGAAACCGGCCGGGTGATCACGGCCGCGGGCGCAATCATGACGTTGGTCTTCGCCTCCTTCACGCTCGCGGACGACCGAGTGATCAAACTGTTCGGCCTGGGACTCGCGGTCGCCGTCCTGATCGACGCCTTCGTCGTCCGCGCCCTGCTGGTGCCGGCACTCATGCACCTGTTCGGGCCGGCAAACTGGTGGCTGCCCCGCTGGCTTGATCATCTGTTGCCAAGCGTATCGGTAGAGGCACCTGAGGAAATCGAGGAGATCCGCAACAGGCCAGTGCCCGCCGAAGTCATCACCCCGGCGGACGAAGACGGCGTCGCGGATCAGGCAACCGTCTCCACCCGCCTGCCACCGACCTGGCGAGCCGACAACCACGCCTGAAAGCGGCAATCACACCTGAAAACTCAGCGCGACCGGCCATAGGGGACGCGGCGCCGCGGGGCCAGGGCACGCACCTCGCCGCATCGCTCCCCCATCCATCGCCGCGCGACGCATGGGTACCCTGGCCCGCCGGCCACCGCCCCAAGGACCAGGGTGACTCCCTGCGCCGCCTTGCGACGCACACACCCCAGCCCCGCACCTTGATCCGCGCCCCTCGTGCCGGGCGCTCTTATTTCTGGATCTTCAGCCCAGGGACTGCCAGCCGATTGCGCGGCACGGGGGCACCCCGCGGCGGCGCGGAATGCCCCCGTGCTGACGGTCCGAGGAGGACTCCTCGGACCGCCCGGTCACACCAGGTCTCGCACCCGGCAGAAGCGGTAGTTCCGCGTAGGCCACGCACTACCCATCACCTTCGGCATCTTCGGCGCGAACACGACCAGGGCGCCGTAAGCCGGCATGAGCCGCATCGGCGCGAAGTTCGCCTGGCCGCGGACCGTGGTGGACAAAGCAGTTGCCCCTCTCCGTTGGCCACCCTCCTGACAGGCACCTTACAGATACCATCCGCATCGATATAGCTACTCTAAGTAATCGGAGTGTCGCGACAGCCTCGATCGCACGAGCGCTGGCGGCGCGCCCGGGAAGCATCGTCCAGCGGTTCAGGCCAACAGCTCGAGGTCGACCACGGTGACGAGGCCAGCGGCCAGCACCCATTCGCCGAGGCGGACGATGTAGTCCGGCAACCGCCGTGCGGCCGGGCCAGGCTCATCGCGAAGCAGCCCCGGGACCCCCTGTCCGGAGAGGTTGCTGCGGACGGTGGCGAGCCGCGAGCGGACGTAGTTGTCGTCGCGGTTGACCCGACGGGCGATCTCCCGGTATGTGGCGAACGGCGCATGGTTGTCACCCGTGCGCAATCGTGGTTCACACAGCGCTACCAGCAACAGACGTTCAGTCTGGGTCAACCGAACAATAAGCTGCACTGTGTCCTGCTCGCGGGCTACCGGCTGGCGGCGGTAGTGCACCACGCCGATCCCGTGCCGCTCACCATCCGTGCCGACCGCGACGATCTGGAACTCGGCGAGGCCCGCTGAGACCGCCGTCGCCGGGGACAGGATGCGATGTGTGTCCCCGTCCGCGGTCAACACCAGGAGCGGATGACGGCCGGTGTTGCTGATGACGATCGCGCCTTCACTTTCGGCCAGCGTTCCAGCACGGCGGGACACCAGGAGATCCTGCGGATCAGCCCCGAAGGGAATGTCGCAGCCGGCGCGGCCGAACGTCAATCGCCGTCCAGCCCCGAGCGCCCACCGCCGCCCACTGGCAGTGATCCTTGCGACGACGACCAGCGGTGCCGCATCCGGTACCCCTCTTGCGACCATGCGCTCCCGTCGCCCCTCTCATCCCAACCACCCGATGAGCCTAACTGTGAACAGACCCGGCGGCTGTCATCTACAGGTCACGATCTCCGCGTGAATCCGCAGGTCAAGAAGGCCGAGCAGCTTGCCTTCCGCGGGGGAGCACCCCTGCTCCGGTGCGGGGGCGCTCTGTTCGGGCGGACGCGGGCACGGCAACATCTGTTTTGCGCCCACCGGCAGAGCACGACCGGATGCCGCGGGCGCGCCTCGGCTGGGGGGCCGAGGCGGGGGTGGCACTGGGGGGAGAAGAAATAGCCGGAAACCGGCGGGCTGGCGACGGAGGGGGTCGCCAGCCCGCCGGTACGCCGTCCGGTGCTCCAGAGCGTCTCATCACCAGCAGGCAGGGCTGTTGTGACCACCACAACCCCTGCTCGCCATGATCCGGGCAGCGATCGCGATCAGCGCGGTACTGCGGGCACGCCCAAGGCGGCCGGGATCTTCACGCATCCTGATTCCACACCCGATTCAAGGCATTTATATCGTTTCGCCCGTTCTATACCATGAGGACCCTCATGTCCGTGGTGCCGCGCGCATGTCATGCCGTTCACCACAACCCGCATCGCCACCTTAGTGGTCGCCGCCGGAAGTTCGTCCAGGGTCTGCCGGCGCCAGACGGCGCCTCGCCTCGTTGTCGTCAGTCGCCACCCAACACCTCCGGTGGCTCCCTCCGCCGCCTCGCGATGCACGCACCCCAGCCCCGCTCCTTGATCCACATCCCTATTGCCGGGCGCTCTAAGCCAGGCACGGGCCGGGGCAGTCACGGAGTACCCACGTGACCGGGCGGACCGCCGGCGGTGAGGGCATCCCAGCCGAGAAGGCCTGTTCGTCCGCGGCATGCGGCTGCGGATGCGGGGTAGGCACCCGGGGTGTGTGTCCCGAAAACCAGCTGCCCGGCTCGCGTGGTCACGGCCCCAGACAGCCCGGAGCGCTCGAGGTGGTCGGCGACACAGCGCATGCGATCGATCGTTCCGGGCCGGCAGGTCTGATCAGCAGGAGAGGGGATCCGCATGACCACCGCACATCAGATCATGCATCGGGATGCCGAATGCATCGGCGAAACCGAGACTCTCGTGGATGCCGCCCGCAAGATGCGGGACCTCGGCGTGGGTTCGCTGCCGATCTGCGGCGAGGACAACAAACTCCATGGAATCATCACCGACCGCGACATCGTGATCAGATGTCTTGCCGAGGGAAAGGACCCCACGTCAACGCGGGCCCGGGACCTGGGGCAGGGCCGACCGTTCTACATCGACGCGGAGGCAGACCTTGACGAGGTCATGCGCCGGATGATGGAGCATCGGGTCAAGCGTCTTCCCGTGATTGAGAACAACCAGCTGATAGGCATGATCAGTGAAGCCGACCTGGCGAAGAACCTGCCCGAGGAGAAACTGGGGCAACTCGTGGAGGCCATCAAGTCCGGTCCCGCCGATCGCATCGCTTGACGCGGCTGGTTCACGCCTCCTGATCCCAGTATCCTATATCATAAGAATGATATCTTTATGATATAGGATGGCCACACTTCAGGACACATAACGTTTCAGGACACATAACGGCCATCGCGTGATTCTGCCTCGGGAGCCGTGGAAAACGCCTGACGAGAAAAAGCACGCGATGGCCGCAGGCCCCGCGGCGGGCGTCGCCGAGATCAGCTGGGATCCTCGCTGGCCTCTTGGTGGCGTGGGCTCATCGCGCCACAAACACGATCGGCGATGAATCGGTGACAGGCCCTCAAAGGGGAACGCCACCATCGCGCACCACTCTCAGATTGTCCTCGCAAAACAGCTCGTAGGCTGCGATCTCGTCGGTCAGCAACTCAACGTCGAGCTCGCCGTGATCTCCCTGGCGTAGCCGCTCCACGTCGACGACCGCACGGTAGACAAAGGTCGCGTTGCCCTCCAGCCGCGGAATCCGAGAACCATCCGGAGAGGGCGTGACAAGGCATCTCGCGCTGCCACCCAGGTTACGGACCACGACCGCTTCGTCCGCGGCGGCGTGCCCAAGCCTGGAATACACCAGGCGCGACGCCACCACCCCGGAACCGCATGAAGGAGTCAGCCCGGCTCCCCGCTCAAAGGTACGGACGAAGATCTCCCGCGGCGCCGGGAGCCGGCGCACGAACGACACGTTGGCACCAGCCGGGAGAATCTCCGGTAGTTGCGCCGCCGCGC